>NZ_JAVSCF010000085.1:0-22875 GCF_031932565.1 Streptomyces sp. B1866 | reverse complement strand
CCCGCCGGGTCGGCGGGCAGCCCGCGCGCGGCCGCGTCGGCCGCCCAGCGGGCGGCGCCCAGCGCGACGGCCAGGTCGGGGTCGTCCAGGGGGGTGACGGGCCGCCGCAGCAGGCCGGCCAGCGCGGCCCGCACCGCGGGCATCCGGCAGCTGCCCCCGGCCATGAGGACGCGGCCCACCTCGCCGGGGCCGACCCCGCAGCGCCGCAGCAGGTCTCGGCAGCAGTCGACGGTGCGCGCGAGGGCGTCCCCCGCGAGCCGCTCCAGGTCTTCGCGCGTCACCCGCACCGCGGGCAGGCCCGGGAGAAACCGGTCCTCGACCTCCGTCACCCCGCTGAGCTGGTGCTTCAGGCGGCGCGCGAAGTCGCCGAGCGCCAGTGTGTGGCCCAGCCCGGCCCCGTCCGGAGCGGCCAGCAGCGGGTCGAGCCAGGCTCCGCGGGTCTCGCGCAGCCAGCGGGTCAGCGCGCCGTCGATGTCCCGCCCGCCGCACGTGTCGAGCGCGGCGTGGCCCAGCACCTCCGGCCCGCCGCCCGGGCCCGGACCGCCGCCGTACCGTAACAGCGCGGCGTCGAAGGTGCCGCCCCCGAAGTCGTAGACCAGCACGGTGGCCGGGGTGCCCGGAGGCGGTGCGGCGTCGGCACCCAGCGCGGCGGCGACCGGCTCGGGCAGCAGCTCGACATCGGCGAATCCGGCGTCGGCGCACGCGTCGAGCATGGCCGTCCAGCGCGGGTCGTCCGGCTGGTAGCCCGCCGGGACCGTGGCGACGGCTCGGGTGACCCGCTCGCCGGCGGGCAGCGCGGCCTCCGCCGTCCGGCGCAGCTCGGCCAGCAGCCGCGCCACCAGCGCCGTGCAGGAGAAGGCCGCCGGGCCCAGCCGCACCGGCTCCTCGGCGCCGAGCAACCGCTTGAACTCCCGCAGATAGCGGGCGGGGTCCCGCTGCCGCCGCGCGTGGGCCGCCGCGCCGAACAGCAGCCGGTCGCCGTCCAGGAAGACGGCCGAGGGCCAGCGCCAGGACCCGCTCAGGGGGTCCTTCACCAGCCGGTCGCGCCCGTCGGCGCGCACCAGCACGGCGCAGGTGGTGGACGTGCCGAAGTCGACGGCCAGGACATGCCCGGCCCGCCTCGGCAGCCGCTCCCTCGAATCGTTGATGAGCACGGAGATTGGACCCGGCCTCACGCCGCTTTGTTCCCGGCGGGCCCCGAGAAGTTTTCCCGCCCCGCCCGACCCGCTTCCCACGCCCCCGGGCCCACCCCCGGCCGTATCCCCGGCGCACCCCGACCGTACTACCGGCCCACCCCCGGACGCGTCCTCCGGCGCACCCACCGGACCGCCGCGTTCCGCCGCCGCGCCGCCCTGGACTCGTTCCGCCGAAGGCGCCCCGCCAGGCCTCGCGGCTCCGGTCGCGACCGTGCCGACCCCCCGCGCCCGCGCACCCGCCGCCCGCGAGCCCGCCGCGCGGCCCCGGGCGTACCGCGGAAAGTCCGTCAGGAGAACGCGGGACGAACACGGGACGGCAGGCGCGCCACGCGCGTAGACGGACCCCCGGCCGACCCGGTACATGTCACGTGGCTTCGTCGCCCGATGCGCCGTCCATGGGGAGGAACGCGATGCGACCGGTCAGCAGACGCCCGTACCCGGCACCACACCCGCACCCAGCACGAGACCCGCGGCAGACGGGACACCCGGCCCCGGCAGGGCCCCGGGACCCGGACCCCAGCCCCCTCCTGACAGGCCGTCGACGCGGCCTGGCCCTCGCCCTCTGCGCCGCCGCCGCGGCCGGCGTCCTGCCGGTCGTCACCGGCGGCCAGGCCCACGCCGTGTCGCCCGACGTGGTGGTCAGTCAGGTCTACGGCGGCGGGGGCAACACCGGCGCCCCGTACACCAACGACTTCATCGAGCTGTACAACCGCGGCGCGAGCGCGGTCAGCCTCACCGGCTGGAGCGTGCAGTACGCCTCCGCGACCGGCTCCTCCTGGTCGCGGACGACCCTGTCGGGCACCATCGCGCCGGGCGCCCACTACCTGGTGCAGGAGGCGGCGGGCGCGGGCTCCGGCTCGCCGCTGCCGGCCCCGGACGCCACCGGCACCATCGCGCTGGGCGCGACCGCCGGCAAGGTGGCCCTGGTCACCAGCACCACGGCGCTGACCTGCGCCACCGGGTGCGCGACCCAGCCCGGCGTGCGTGACCTGGTCGGCTACGGCAGCACCGCCAGCTCGTACGAGACGGCGCCCGCCCCCGGCCTGTCCAACACCACCGCGGCGCTGCGCGCGGGCGGCGGCGCCACCGACACCGACAGCAACTCCGCCGACTTCCAGGCCGCCGCGCCGACCCCGCGCAACGCGGCCTCCGGCGGCGGCACGGGCGTGCGCGTCCGCGACATCCAGGGCGCCGCACACCTCTCGCCGAAGAACACGCAGCAGGTCAGCGACGTGCCCGGCGTGGTAACCGCCAAGTCCGGCACCGGCTTCTGGCTCCAGGACCCGCAGCCGGACGCCAACCCGGCGACCAGCGAAGGCGTCTTCGTCTACACCGCCTCCGCGCCGGCCGTCGCGGTCGCCGACTCGGTCACGGTCAGCGGCACGGTCAGCGAGTTCCGCCCGGGCGGCAGCGGCGGCACCACCAACCTGACCACCACGGAGATCACCTCCCCCACGGTCGGCGTGGTGGCCCACAACGCACCCCTGCCCGCGCCCACGGTGGTCGGCAGCGGGGGCCGCGTCCCGCCCTCGGCGGTCATCGAGGACGACGCGACCGGCGACGTGGAGACCAGCGGCACCTTCGACCCGGCCGCTGACGGCCTGGACTTCTGGGAGTCGATGGAGGGCATGCGCGTCGAGATCGACAACGCCGCGGTCGTCGGCCCGCGCAGCTCCTTCGGCGAGATCCCCGTCGTCCCGCCGGGCAGCACCACGCGCACCACGCGCGGCGGCATCGTGCTCCAGGCGAACGACGCCAACCCGGAGCGCGTGCTGCTGGACGACGTACTCGCCGCGACCCCGGCGGTGAACGTGGGCGACACGCTCTCCGGTGCCACCGCCGGCGTGCTCGACTATTCCTTCGGCAACGCCAAGCTGCTCGTCACCGCCTCCCCCACGGCCGCCGGCGGCGGCATCGCGCCGGAGACCACCGCCACGCCGTCCGCCGGGCAGCTGGCCGTCGCCACCTTCAACGTGGAGAACCTCGACCCGGGCGACCCGCAGTCGCAGTTCGACGGCCTGGCCGGGCAGATCGTGTCCCGTCTGAGGTCGCCCGACCTGGTGGCGCTGGAGGAGATCCAGGACAACAACGGGGCGACCGACAACGGCGTGGTGGCCTGCGACCAGACGATGGGCAAGCTGATCGCGGCGATCACCGCCGCCGGCGGCCCGTCCTACAGCTACCGGCAGATCAACCCCGTCAACGACGCGGACGGCGGCGAGCCCGGCGGCAACATCCGGCAGGTCTTCCTCTACCGCACCGACCGCGGCCTGGCCTTCACCGACCGGCCCGGCGCGACCGCCACCACGGCCAACGCGGTGGTGAACACCGCGGGCGTGCCGTCGCTGCGCTACTCCCCCGGGCGCATCGACCCGGCCGACTCCGCCTTCTCAGCCAGCCGCAAGCCGCTGGCCGGGGAGTTCACCTGGAACGGGCGGCCGGTGTTCGTCATCGCCAACCACTTCAACTCCAAGGGCGGCGACCAGCCCCTGTCCGGCCGCTACCAGCCGCCCTCGCACCCCTCGGAGACCCAGCGGCACAACCAGGCCACGGTCGTGAAGGGCTTCGTCGACCAGATCCGCGCCGTCGACCCGAACGCCGCCGTGATCGTGCTCGGCGACCTCAACGACTTCGAGTTCTCGCAGACCACGGACATCCTCACCGCGAACGGCGCGCTGGTGGACCTGCCGCGCACGCTCCCGGCCGCAGAGCGCTACACCTACGTGTTCGAGGGCAACTCCCAGGTGCTCGACCACATCCTGCTGTCGCCTGCCCTGGCGGCGACGGCGTACGCGTACGACGTTGTGCACGTCAACGCCGAGTTCGCCGCCCAGCTCAGCGACCACGACCCGCAGGTCGTACGGATTCCGCTGCCCTGACCGGCACGGCGCCCGCACGCGCGGGCCGCGTCCGCCCGGGCGCGGCCCGCGCCGGGCCCCTCACCCGCCGTGGCAGTGGCCTCCGCTCGCGGGCACGTCCAGGGTCGGGTTGCGGTCGAAGAAGCCGACCGGCTTCAGGGTGAACCCGGCGTGGTCCACCGGCATCACCGGCCAGTCCTCGGGGCGCGGGAAGTGGGTCAGCCCGAAGGTGTGCCACAGCACGATGTCCTCGCCGTCCAGCGGCCGGTCCGCGGCCGTCCAGGCGGGCAGCCCGGCACCGCCCGGGTGCTGGTTGACGAAGTCCCCGGCCGGATAGCGCTCGTCGGGGTCGTAGCGGGTGACCCACAGGTGCCGGGTGGCGAACGCCGCGCGCGCGTACACCGAGGACGACGGGTCGGCCAGCAGCGTCGGCTGCCCCTGGGGGTACAGCGCGTACCCCACCGGGCGGCCGAAGCGGTTGCGCACGCGCGGGTTGACGACGTGCCACGCGCGTGCCCGGCCCGGGTCGGCCGTCCGGGCCGCCCGGGACTCGGACGCCAGCCGGGTGCGCGCCTCGCGGAACGCGTTGCCGTACGGGTTGTCCGGGCCGGGCGGCACCGGTGCGGCCTCCACCTCGTCCACGGCGTTCAGCGGCCCGTCGACGCACATGTCCAAGCGCGCCGAGAACAGGTGCTGGTGGTACGGGGCGCCGAGGCCCGGCGCCACCTCGGTGGCGTACGGGTGCCCCTGCGCCGGGTAGGCGGAGGTGAAGGGCACACCGGTGGCCTTGGCCTCCAGCTGGATGGTCCCGTCCAGGTAGAGGTACCAGTAGAAGCCGTAGTCGTAGTTGCCGATCGTGGTGAAGAAGGAGACCACCAGCCGCCGCTGGCGGCGGGTCTCCCGCGAGCCGGCGAACATGTCGGTGTGCTTCCACAGCACCCCGTAGTCCTCCTCGTGCAGGCAGATCGCGTTGCCGATGGTGCGCGGCTCGCCGAGGTCGTCGGCCACGGTGGCGTCGAGGTAGCGGATCTCGCCCAGGCAGTCGCAGCCCAGCTCCAGCGAGTTGGTGTAGCGGGCGAACATGTACTCGCCGCAGTCGAAGTAGTTCTGCCAGAAGCGCACGGGCGACGGGTCGGCGTACGGCACGACCATCTCCGCGACCGACGCGCGGTAGACCACCGGGCGTCCGTCGAAGGCGACCTGATGCAGAGTCAGGCCCTCGCGTTCGTTGAAACCTATGCGCAGGGTCCAGTTCTGCCAGCGCACCAGGTGTCCCTCGACCGTGAAACTCGGGCCCTCCGGCTGGGTGATCTCGATCGGTTTGAGCGTGGTGCGCGGCGGGCCGGTCTGCCCGGGGTCGTCGAAGTTGCCCGGCTCGCGCGGGACGGGCAGGTCGCGGTGGTCGACGATCCGGGTCACCAGGCGCCGGGTGAGGTCGACGTACGCCGCGAGGCCGTCCACCGGATGCGCCCACGGGTGGTCCCGGTCGTGGAGCTGCACGAACCCGAGCGAGCGGACGATCCGCCGGCCCGCCTCCTCCGGGTCGTCGTACGCGCCGGCGGACAGCGGTACGGCCCGTACGGTCGCGGGGTCCAGGCCGCGGCGCAGCAGCGCGGCGCGCCACTGCTCGTCCCGGCCGAGGATGTCCTCGATCAGCTCGAACTCAGTGTCGAGGATGGGCGGCTGCCCCGCGGTGGCCGGGTCGAGCACCGTCTGGGAGACGACCGTGCCACCGGTGACGGACACCACCACGTCGCGGGAGGTGCCGTCGGACAGGTCGAGCAGCACGACGCGGAAGCGCCGGTCGACCGGGCCGCCCGGGGAGAAGGCCAGCACGTCCGCCTTGTGCGGCTCCTCCAGGCCGCAGAAGGCGAAACGGACGGTGTCGGCGAGCAGCCCGTGCCGCGTGAGGACCCGCCGGATCTCGCGCACGTCGTCGGCGCTCATGGGGTCCAGCGGGTGCGCGGCGACCGCTGTCGCAGGCCGCTCCTGGGATACGGTCATGTCGGCTCCTGGTCTGGGTGCGTACGCAAGGACCGTACGGGGAGCGCGCGGAGCCGGCGGTGCGGCCTGGCGCCCACGCCGACACCTGTGCCCCGCCCGGCCCGGCCGGGAAACCGCGGGCGGCCGGTCAGGCGCGGCCAGGTGGGCGCACCGGCCCTGCGGAACGCCCATCGTACGGCCCGGGGCTTCCCGGCCGGAACGGGTCACGCCGCGCCGGGCGTCCGCTCCCGCTCGCCGGGGCCGAGGCGGCCCACCATCAGCCGGGCCAGGGCGGCCAGGTCGGGCACGGCGGCCAGTTCGACGGCGGGCAGGTCGCAGCCGAAGGTCCGCTGGACCGACACGGCCAGCTCGGCGGCCATCAGCGAGTCCATGCCCAGCTGGTCCAGCGGCCGGTGCGGGTCGACGCGGTCCGCGGTGGTCTGCAGGACGGCGGCGGTCAGCTCGGCCAGGGCCTCGGTGGCCAGGGCGGTGGCCTGCTCGACGTCGGCGGCGGCCAGGGCCCGGCGGAAGGCCGCCACGCCGGGGGGTGCCGGGTGCGCCTGGCGCGGGTGGAAGCGCGCCAGCCGGGGCACGTCGGTCGCCGGGAGGGACGCGCCGACCATGTCCCAGGCCAGGCGGCCGGCCGTCACACAGGTCTCGCCCTCGGCGAGCAGGCCGTCGAGGCAGGTGAAGACCTCCTCCGGAGCCATGGACGGAAGACCCCTGCGGTGCGTCATGACGGGGGCGTCGGTACGGGCCACGTAGCCGATCTCGCCGACGGCGCCCCAGGCGACGGTGAGCGCCGGTTCGCCGGCCCGGCGCCGGGCGCGGGCCAGGGACTCCAGGACCAGGTTGCCTCCCACGTACGGCACCTGGTTGCTGTTGCCGATCAGGGCGGCGGCCGAGGAGTACAGGACGAACAGGTCGGTGTCGCGGCCGCGGGTGAGGTCGTCCAGCACCAGGGCGCCGAGCATCTTGGGGGCGAGGACGGCCCGCAGGCGGTCGTCGGTGAGGTCGAGCAGCGACGCGTCGTCCAGGTGCATGGCGGCGTGCACCACGCCGCGCACCGGGTGCCCCGCGGCGTCCAGCGCGTCGAACAGGGCTCGCATCGCGGCCCGGTCGGCCGCGTCGGCGGCGTGGGCGGTGACCCGTGCGCCCCGCGCGCGCAGCGAGCGCAGGAGGTCGGCCGCGCCCGGGGTGTCCGGGCCGCGCCGGCCGACGAGGGCCAGGTGGCGGGCTCCGTGCTCCACCAGCCAGCCCGCGGTGGCGCCGCCGAGACCGCCGAGACCGCCGGTGACGAGGTACGTGCCGTCCGGGCGGAGCGCGGCGGGCGCGGGGCGCGCCGCCGGGCCCGGACGCGGGCTCTGGGAGCCCCGTGCCCCGGCGGCGTCCGGGCCGCCGAGGACGTCGGAGACGTCGGCGGAGTCCAGCGAGAGTACGGCCTTGCCGACGTGCCGGGAGTGGCGCACCGACTCATAGGCGGCCTCGGCGTCCGCCGCGGCGTGCACGTGGTGCGGCAGCGGGCGGTAGTGCCCGGCGCTGACCTCCCGGACCAGCTCCTGGAACTGTCCGGCCGCCCGCGCGGGGTCGGCCAGGACCCCCTCGCCGATGTCGACCGAGAAGAAGGCGAGGTTGCGCAGGAACGGGCGCAGCAGCAGGCGGCCGTTGGTGTAGAAGTCGCGCTTGCCCAGCTCTACGAACCGGCCACCGGGGGCCAGCGACTCCAGGCCGCGCGTGATGGCCTCGCCGCTGAGGGAGTTCAGGACGACGTCGACGCCGCGGCCGCCGGTGATCTGGCGGACGTGCTCGGCGAAGGTGAGGGTGCGGGAGTCCAGGACGTGCTCGACGCCCAGCAGGTGCAGCAGGTCGCGCTTGCCGCCGGTGCCGGCGGTGGCGATGACGCGGGCGCCGCGCAGGCGCGCGTACTGCAGGGCGGCCAGGCCGACGCCGCCCGCGGCGCCGTGCACCAGCAGCGTCTCCCCGGCCGCCAGGCGCGCGAGGTGCCCGAGGGCGTGCTGGACGGTGAGGAAGGCGATGGGCAGCGTGGCGGCCTCGGCGAAGTCCATGCCCTCGGGGATCGGGCCGGCCAGGGCGGCGTGGGTGACGACGTGGGTGGCCGCGCAGCCGGGCGCGACGGCGTACACCCGGTCTCCCGGTGCGAAGCCGGTGACGTGCTCGCCGACCGCGGTGACCACGCCGGCGCACTCGAAGCCTGTGGGATGCCCTTCGGCACCGTCCGGGCTTGGCTGGGGCGGCAGCAGGGCCTGGGCCTGCATGACGTCGCGGTAGTTCAGCGCGGTGGCGCGCACGGCGACGGCGATCTGCCCGGGCCCCGGGGCGCCGGCCGCGGTCGGCCGCCACTCCAGCCGGTAGCCCGGCCCCGGGCCGCGCACCCGCAGGGCCAGGCCGCTCGCCGCCACCCCGCCGGGCGCCGCCGGCCGGGCGGCCGGGCACGGCGGGGCGGGGGGCCGGTCGGTGACGCGGGTGACGAACCGGCCGGCGGGGGTCAGCACGATTTCGTCGTCCCGCGCGGGATCGGCGATCTCGGCCAGCAGGCGGCGGGCGTCCGCGGCGGCGTCCGGGCCGCGGGTGAGGGCCACGCGCCGCACGGCCAGTTCGGTGAACTCGTTGGCGAACGACCGGGTCATGCCCCATACGGCCGCGGCGGCCGGCGTCCGCGGCTCGGGCGCTGGGGTGGCCGCGGCGGGCCGGGTCACCAGCCACAGCGCGGGCGCGGCCGCCGCGGGCAGGCCGCGGCAGGCGGCGGCCAGGTCGCGCAGGACGGCTCCGTAGGCCACGGCCCGGGTGGTGGCCGCCTCGGCGGGCGGGCCGCCGCCGGGCCCGTCGTCGGCGATCAGCACGACGGTGGCGCGGCGGTCCGGCGGCAGCAGGGAGGGCCACAGGCCGGTGTCCTCGCCCGGCGAGAGGGTCCACACCTGGGCGGCGCCGGCCGCGGTCAGGGCGGCGCGGAGAGCGGCGGCCAGCCCGTCGCCGGGCGACGGATCGGCCACCAGGATCCAGGTGTCGCCCGCCTGGGCGTCAGGCACCTGCTCCGCGCGTCCCTGCCGCGCGGGCGCCGGGGCGGCGGGCCGGTCGGCGCGCCGGGCCAGCAGGACGGAGTGCTCTCGCGCGTAGTCGGCGTCGGGAACCGCCTGCACGGGGCCGGTGAAACCGTGGTCGCCGAGCAGCGCCTTCCAGTCGTCGGCTGCAAGCAGCGGCGAGCGGCGGTGCACCCGCTCGTCGGTGAACTGCCAGAAGGTGTCGAGCAGGCCGAAGACCAGGACCAGGGGCAGCGGGTCGTGGATCTCCAGCAGCAGCAGGTGGCCACCGTCGGCCAGCAGGCGGCCGGCGTTGTCCAGCGACTGCCGCAGGTCGGGGGTGGCGTGCAGGACGTTGGCCGCGACGACGAGATCGAACGAGCCCTCGGCGAACTCCTGCTCGCGGCAGTCCTTCGCGAGGTCCAGGGTGCGGTACTCGACGAAGTCGTGGCGGGTGAAGCGGGCGCGCGCCCGGGGGAAGAAGCTCGCGCTCACGTCCGTGAACACGTAACTCGTGCGGTCGGGCGGGAGGACCGGCAGCAGGCACGCGGTCGTGCCCCCGGTGCCCGCGCCCGCCTCCAGCACCCGCAACGGCCGGTCCGCAGGCCAGCCTTCGGCCATGGTCCGCACCAGCTCCCGGGCGGTGTGGTTGGCGGGCGCCGCCAGGGCAGAGCTGTACAGCAGTTCGGTGATGTGCCGCTCGGGTTCGGAGAACAGCAGCTCCAGGGGGTCGCACCGGCCGCGCAGCACGTCCGCCAGGCGGCGGCCTCCCCTGCCGAGCAGGACCAGCTCGGACGCGCGGTCGGGGCACCGGCGCGCCAGCTCCCGGAAGAGGCGCTCCGGTTCGGCCGTGCCCGTCAGCCGCCACCGGGCGGGGTCCGCTCCGCCGGCCGGGCGCTCGGCCAGCCCGTGGTCGCGGGCGTTGGCCAGCAGCAGGTCCAGCAGCATGGCGTACTGCGGTCGGACGCCCGCGGCGTACAGGTCGTCGGCGGTGAACGGCGCACTGGGGTCGGGCAGCACGGTGGCCAGGGCGCGGGCGGTGAAGTGGGCGGTGGCCTCGGCCAGCCAGGCGGCGGACCGCGCGGCGCGGCGGTCCGCGGCGAAGATCCGGGCGATGCGCGGGCCCGCCGCGGCGAGCACCCGGCCGGGGGCGGGCAGGGTGCTGCGCGCGGGCGCGCCGTCCGGGCGGGGGGCGGCGCGCAGGCCCGGGGTGTAGACGCGCAGCGGGGGCAGCGAGCCGGTGTCGTACCGGCGCAGGCGCAAGCCCTCCAGCTCCAGGCAGACCTGGCCGTGGGGGTCGGTGACGGTCACGTCCCACCGGGCCTCCCAGGCCGTACGGGACCGGGAGCGGACGTGCGCGTAGCCGGTGGCGGCAAGCGGGCGCCAGGCGCGCACGGCGTCGACAGAGGCGGGCAGGAACGGCTCTCCCGGGGTGGCGGGTCCGGCCAGCAGGGGGGCGCCAGCCTGCAGGGCGCCGTCCAGCACGGCGGGGTGGGCGTGGTAGCCGGCGGCGGGCAGGTCCGCGGCGGCGAAGCGGGCCAGCACCTCGCCGTCGCCGACGTCCAGGTGGTCGAGCACCCGGAAGGCGGGGCCATAGACGATCCCGGCCTTCTCCGCGCGAGCGTACAGCTCATCGGCCGGCAGGCGCGCGCGGGTGCGCGCGCGGACGGCGGCCGGGTCCAACGGGCGGGGCGCCTCGCGCAGCAGGCGCCGCACGCGGCCGCGGGCCTGCGGCCGCCACGGGCCGCCGTGCGTGCCGCGGGTGGCCACGCGCAGCAGGCCGTCCTCGTCGGACAGGGAGGTCTGCAGCCACACGTCCATGGCGTCGTCGTCCCAGGACAGGGCAAGCGCCTGGAACTCCAGCGCGGTCACCTCCACGGCGTCGTTGAGGGTGTGGCCGCCGGCCGCGAGGGCCAGTTCCACGTAGCCGGAGGCGGGCATGAGCACGGCGCCGTCCACCCGGTGGTCGGCCAGCCAGGGCAGGCAGGCCCGGTCCAGCCGCTGGTGCCAGGTGGGTTCCAGGACCGCGGCGCGCTCGCCGAGGAGGGGGTGGTCGTAGGTTCCGTCGCCGCAGGTGCGCGTCCACCAGGCGGGCGAGCCGTGGTAGTGCCGCTCGCGCTGCCAGGGGTAGGCGGGCAGGTCGGCCACGCGGCCGGGCGCGGGGAAGTGGCCGCTCCAGTCGGCCCGCGCGCCGCAGGCGAGGACGTCCGCGGCCGCGGCGGCGACGGCCTGGCCGTCCGCCGCCTGTCGGGACAGGGTCGGCACGACCGCCACCGGGTGGCCGGCGGCGTCCGCGAGCCTGCGCAGGTAGGTGCGCAGGACGGGGTGCGGGCCGAGCTCCACCAGGATGTCGCAGCCCAACTCCAGCAGGGCGGCGGTGCCCTGGGCGAAGAGCACGGGCTCGCGCACGTTGCGCCACCAGTAGGCGGCGTCCAGGGCGGTGCCCTCCAGCGGCCCTCCGCTGACGCAGGACACGAACGGCAGGCGGGTGGGGGACGGGCGCAGCCCGGCCAGGGCCCGGCGCAGCGGGCCGGCGAGCGGGTCCATGGCGCGGCTGTGGAAGGGGTGGTCGATGTCCAGCAGGCGGAAGAACACGCCGCGGCCGGCGAGCAGGCGCCCCCACTCCTCCAGGGCCGCCCGGTCGCCGCTGACGGTCACGTCGGCGGGGCTGTTGACCGCGGCGATCTCCAGGTGGCCGGGCCGGCCGGCCAGCTCCCCGCGCGCGTCGGCCTCGGACAGTCCCACGGCCGCCATGCCCCCGGTGCCGGCCGTGGCGGCCTGGGCCCGGCTGCGCTCGGCCACGACCAGGGCGGCGGCGGGCAGGTCGAGCGCTCCGGCGAGGTGGGCGGCGGCGATCTCGCCGACGCTGTGGCCGGTGACGGCGGCCGGACGGATTCCGTGGTCGGCCAGCAGGGCCGCGAGGCCGGTCTGGAAGGCGAACAGGGCGGGCTGGGCGACCTCGGTCAGGTGCATCCGGGAGCGCTCCGGCGGCGCGGCCAGCTCCTTGGCCACCGACCAGCCCAGCAGGGGCGCGAGGGCCTGGTCGGCCTCCTCGACCGCGGCGCGGAAGACGCTTTCCGTACGCAGCAGTCCGACGCCCATGCCCGCCCACTGCGAGCCGTTTCCGGACAGCACGAACGCCACCGCGCCGCGGGTGCCGGGGACGGGCGGGCGCGGCGGGCGGTCGCCGGGCTCGGCGCGCTCGCGCAGCAGCCGGGCGGCGGCGGCCGGGCCGCCGGCCAGGACAGCGAACCGGTGGGCGCGGTGCCCGCGGCGGCGGCAGGCGGTGTACGCCAGGTCGTAGAACTCCTCGTCGGCGGCGGCGTCGAGGCGGTCGGCCAGGCGCCCTGCCGCCTCCTGAAGGGCGGCGGGGGTCTCGGCCGACACGACGACGGGCAGGCCGCGGCGCGGCGCCGGGCGGGACGCGGCCGCGGCGGGCGGGGGCGGGGCGGCGAGGACCACGTGGGCGTTGGACCCGCCGAAGCCGAAGCAGTTGACGCCGACGACCGGCCGGCCGGCTGGTTCCAGGGGGCACGGCTCGGTGACCGGGCGCAGCCGCAGGGCCGCGAAGTTGATGGCGGGGCTGAGCGGCCGGGCGTGCAGGGTGGGTGGGATGGTCCGGTGCCGCAGCACCAGCACGGCTTTCAGCAGCGCGGGCATGCCGGACGCCGCCTCCAGGTGCCCGAGGTTGGACTTGACCGAGCCGATCGGCAGGGGGCGGTCGGCCGGGCGGCCGGGGCCGAGGGCGCCGCCGAGGGCCTGGCACTCGATCGGGTCGCCCACCGGGGTGCCGGTGCCGTGGGCCTCGACGTAGCCGATGTCGCCGGGGTGCACGCCGGCCCGCGCGTACACCTCGCGCAGCAGGTCCTCCTGGGCCCGCGCGCTGGGCAGGACGAGGCCCTGGGTGCGGCCGTCGGAGTTGACCCCGCTGGCGAGGATCACGGCGTGCACCCGGTCGCCGTCGGCCAGCGCCTGCCGCAGGGGCTTGAGGACGACCAGGCCGCCGCCCTCGGCGCGGGCGAACCCGTCGGCGTCCGCGGAGAACGCCCGGCACCGCCCGGTGGGCGACAGCATCGAGGCGGCGGCGAAGCCCACGTAGTCGAACGGGGAGAGCAGCAGGCTGACGCCGGCCGCCAGGGCCAGCCGGCTGCGGCCGGTGCGCAGCGCCTCGCAGGCATGGTGCACGGCGGTCAGCGCCGAGGAGCAGGCGGTGTCGACGGCCGCGCTGGGGCCGCGCAGGTCGAGGAAGTGGGAGACGCGGTTGGCGGTGTTCGCCACGGCCATCCCGGACATGCTGTAGGCGTCGGCCGCGTGTTCCGCGTCGGCCGGGCTTCTGCTCTGCAGGACACCGTAGGCCGGGCCCGAGCAGCCGACGAAGACGGCCGTGTCGGAGCCGGCGAGCGACGCCGGGTCGTAACCGGCGTCGTCCACCGCTTCCACGGCCATCTCCAGCAGCANCGGCGTCGTCCACCGCTTCCACGGCCATCTCCAGCAGCATCCGCTGGGCGGGGTCGACGCGCGCGGCTTCCCGGGGGGACATGCCGAAGTACGCGGCGTCGAACCCGGCGATGTCGCCGAGGAAGCCGCCGGCGGCGGTGTACGTCCGGCCCGGGCGGCCTGGGACGGGGTCCAGGAAGCGGGCGGCGTCGAAGCGGTCGGCGGGGACCTCGGTGACCTGGTCGCGGCCCTCGGCCAGCACCTCCCACAGGGCGTCCAGCGACAGGATGTCGCCGGGCAGCCGGCAGGCGGCGCCGACGACGGCTATCGCGTCCGGCCGGTCGGCCGCCGGGTCGCGGGCGGGGCGCGGGTCCTCAGCGGGCTGGCGCACGGCTCGCCTCCTGTCCGGGAACGCGCGGTCGGCTCAGGCTGTCGACGAGGTAGTCCTCGTCGACGCGCGCGGGCGGCGGCACGGGCAGGCCGAGGCGGTCCAGGTTGCCCGCGTCGTAGCGGCGGGTGACGCGCAGCCAGCACACGTACATCGCGAACCACCGCCGCACGGCGCGCTCGGTGTCGCCGAGGGCCGCGCCGGACTCGCGGCCCAGCCGGACGGTGACGCCGAGGTGCCGTCCCAGCGCGGCGGTCACCTGGGCTATCGGCACGTCGTAGGGGTGGACCAGGTGGTAGGTGGCGGCCGGGGCGTGCGGCCCGGCCCTGGGCAGTTCCGCCAGGACGGCGGCGGCGTGCTCCACCGGGAGCAGGTTGGTCCGAGATTCCGCGTCGAAGCCGTGGAGGGTGAAGGCGCCGTCCGCGGCCACCAGACCGGGGCAGGCGCGCCGGGCGGTGCCCAGGGCGTCGGCGACGGTCCGCAGGATGTCCGGCGGCCCGCCCGGCAGGGGACGCCGGGTGACCAGGCCGCTGGGGCGCGCGACGAGGGCGCGCCCGCCGTGCTCCCGCGCCCACCGGCGCACCAGCAGCTCGGCCTCGAACTTCGACTGCTCGTAGGGGGTGTGGAAGCCGTGGGACGCGTCCAGGTCGCTCTCCAGAACGGTGCCGTGCCGCCGCGCGCCGGCCACCGCCACGGTGCTGACGTGGCAGACCAGGGGCGCGCGGGCGCCCGCCGCGGCGAGGGCGAGCACGTGCCGGGTCCCCTCCACGTTGACGCGCCGCAGGGCCGCCAGGGGCGCGGCGAGGGAGGTGTCGGCGGCGCAGTGCCACAGCACGTCGACGTCGTCGGCGAGCCGCCGGTACGCGTCGGGGGCCAAGCCCAGGCCGGGGCGGCCGAGGTCGGCCTCCACGGCCCGCACCCGCCGCGTCACGCGCCTGGTCTCGGCCTCGGGCACGCCGGTGGCGGCCAGGAAGCGCCGGATCCGCTCGGCGGCCGGCACCGGGCCGGGGCGGGTGAGCACGACGACCGTCCGGTCGCGCCGCAGCAGCTCCCTGACGAGGTGCAGTCCCAGAAAACCCGTGGCACCCGTGACCGCCACCGACACGCGCGCCTCCATACGGCCGAGTCCGTTCCGTCATCCGGGGCGTACCCAGGAATTCCTCGCACGGATGACTCAGGGCCTCAAACCCCACCAATGGGTGAAGGAGACGCAAAGGGCATCGAGGACGACTCGACAGAATGCGCCCCCAGAGCGGCAATGCACCCGTTTCCCGGGCGTAGAGGACCACTGCCGGGGGTGCGGCGGGGCTCGGACGGGCATCACCCGGGCCGGGGAGGAGTCCGTCCGCCCCCGCCACCACGCGCGTGAGGAGCACTCTGGTGACGACAGGTCAGCCGACGCCGGGCGCCCGCGCCTCGTGGACGTACGTGCCCGCGCCCCGGAGCGAGGCGCGGGTGCGCCTGTACTGCCTGCCGTTCCTCGGGGCGCCCGCCGCCTTCTACGCGCCCCTGGGGGACGCCCTGCCCGCCGCCGAAGCGCGTGCGATCGAGATACCGGGGCACGGCCGCCGCGCCGCCGAACCCGCCGTCCGCGACCTGCGCGAGCTGATCCGCACGCTCGCCGAGGTCGTCCGGCGCGACGCCGCGGGGCGCGGCATCGCGCTGTTCGGCCACTGCAGCGGCGGCCTGCTGGCCTACGAGGTGGCGCGGCAGCTGTCCCCCGGGCCCGTCCTGCTGGCGGTCTCCGCGGCCTGGGCGCCGCGCCGATGGGAGCACCTGATCGCGGCGAACCGGTCCAAGCCGCTGTCCCTGCTGCTGCCGCTGGTCGCCGAAGTGGCCTGGGACACCCGGCTGTACTCGGCCGCGTGGACGGCGCTGGCCAGGGCCGAGGTGCCCACGTACCTGGCCTACCGCCACCGCGAGGGCGCGCCCGTCGACTGCCCCATCGCGGCCTTCGGCGGCCGGGGGGACACGGCGGTCGAGCCGCGCAGCCTGGACGACTGGGCCGCGTACACCACCGGCCGCACGACGGTCCGGCTGTACTCCGGCCGCCACTTCTACCTGCGGGACCACTGGGCGCACGTGGCGCGGGACCTGGCCCGCGAGCTGGCCGACGCGCCGCCGCCCGGCTGACCGCGCCGCCGCGGGGACCCGCGGGCCCGCCCGCCGGGGGCGCGCTCAGCCGCGGGCGCCGCCGGCCGGGACAGGACGGGCCTGTCCGGGGCCCTGCGACTCGACCGGGACCTGCGGCCCGCTCGGTCCGGCGGCCGCCCGCAGCCGCGCCAGGCGCCGGGCCGAGTCGGTGCCGGGCCGGGCCGTGTAGACGACCAGCCGCTGGTCGTGCGCGGTGCTCAGCAGCGCCTCGCACTCCAGGTCGAGGGTACCCACCACGGGGTGCAGGAAGCGCTTGACCGACGGGCGGCGCACGGCGACCTCGTGCTCCTCCCACAGCGCGGCGAACTCCTCGCTGCCCGCCCGCAGCTCCGCGGCCAGCTCCGCCGGACCCGGGTCGTCGGGACGGGCGGCGAGCACGGCCCGCAGGTTCGCGACGTGCACACGCGCGTGCCCCGCGCGGTCTTCGAGGGGTGTCAGAGACCGGCCGGGCCGGGCGGTGAAGAACTCGCGGATGATGTTGCGCTCGGCCGGCGGGCGGGCGCACACGTCGCCGACCAGGGCCACGGCCATCGCGTTCTGCGCCAGGACCTCGCCCCAGTCGTTGAGCACCTGCGCCGGGGTGTCGTACAGCCGTTCCAGGACGCACAGCAGGCCCGGGCGCACCTGCCGCGAGCCGCCCCGGCGGCGCGGCGGCTCCTCTCCGGCGAGGTGGAAGAGGTGGTCCCGCTCGTCGTCGGTGAGCCGCAGGGCGCGCGCCAGCGCGGTGAGCATCTGGCGGGACGGGCGCGGGCTGCGGGCCTGTTCCAGGCGCGTGTAGTAGTCCGTGGACATGCCGGTGAGCTGGGCGACCTCCTCCCGGCGCAGCCCCGGCGTGCGGCGGCGCGCGCCCGGTGCGAGGCCGACGTCGGCGGGGGTGAGACGGGCGCGGCAGCGGCGCAGGAAGTCGGCGAGCTCGGATCGGTTCACGCTTCAAGGGTCGCCGGACGGCCGCCGCGTATCCAGGGACCGCCGGTCCCTGGATACCCGGGTCTCTCCTGCCCCGCCGCGCGCCGCCGCAGGCTTGCGGCGGGCCGCCGGCCGGGGAGCCGGCGGGGACGACGACCGACGGGAAGGCCATGACATGCGGATCCTGGTGACGGGCGCGACCGGCAGGGTGGGGCGGCGGCTGGTGCCGCGGCTGCTGGCCTGGCGGCGCCCGGGCGACGGCGTGCGGGTACTGGTGCGCGACGCGGAGCGCGGCGCGCCGTTCGCGTCGCTCGGCGCCGAGGTCGCGGTGGGCGACCTGCGCGACTACGGGGACGCGCGTGCGGCCCTGGACGGGGCGGACGTGGTGGTCAACGTGGCCGCGGCCTTCCGCGGCGTGCCGGACGAGGAGGCGTGGGCGGTCAACCGGGACGCCGCGGTGGGCCTGGCCCGGGCCGCGGCCTCGGCGGGTGACGTCCGGTTCGTCCAGGTCAGCACGATCCTGGTGTACGGGGCGGGGCGCGGCAGGATGCTGGCGGAGGACGACGAGCCGGTGCCGGGCGGCCCGATGTGGGGCGCGTACGCCGCGTCGAAGGCCGAGGCCGACCGGGACCTGCTGGGCCTGCACCGGGACCTGGGTCTGGACGTGCGGATCGGCCGCCTGGCCTTCGTGTACGGGGACGGCGACCCGCACCTGGCGGAGTCCCTGGGGTGGGCGGGCGGCTGGGCCGGCAACCAGCGGATGGCGATGGTGCACCACGCCGACGTGGCCCAGGCGCTGCTGCGACTGGCGCGCGCCCCGCGCGCGGTGGCGGCCGGGCGCGCGTACAACATCGCCGCCGACGCGCCGGCGACCGCGGTGGAGCTGCACCAGATCAACGGCGCGGCGGTGCCCGAGGGCATGTGGGAGCGTGCTGACACCGACCCGTGGTTCGCCCTCCCCGCCACCGGCCGCCTCCGCGAGGACCTGGGCTGGCGGCCGCTGTACCCCTCGATGTGGACGGCCCGCGACGCCGGAGCGCTGTAGTCCGCGCCCGCGCGGGCCGCGGCCCCGCGGCTGGACAGGCGGCCGCCGGCCGGGTTTGGATGGCGGCGTGACAGGCGGCGCCGAGGCGGGCAGCGAGCCGCGCGGCGGTGGCGGCGCGGCCGCCGGCGGCGACGCCGCCGAGGTCTTCGAGGCGCACCGGCCGGTCCTGGCCGGGGTGGCCTACCGGATGCTCGGCCGGGTCGCCGACGCCGAGGACGTCGTCCAGGAGGCGTGGCTGCGCTGGGCGGCCGCGGACACCGCCGCCGTGGCCGACGCGCGGGGCTACCTCGTACGGATCACCACCCGGCTGGCCATCGACCGGCTGCGGCACGTGCGCTCCCGCCGCGAGGCGTACGTGGGCCCCTGGCTGCCCGAGCCGCTGGTGACCGACCTCGGCCACACCGCGCCCGACGCGGCGGAGCGCGCCGTGCTCGCCGAGTCGGTCTCGCTCGCGATGCTGGTGGTCCTGGAGTCGCTGTCCCCGCTGGAGCGGGCGGTGTTCGTGCTGCGGGAGGCGTTCGGGTACCCGTACGGGGAGATCGCGCGCGTCCTCGACCGCGGCGAACCCGCCGTGCGGCAGCTCGCCGCGCGCGCCAGAACGCACGTGCGGGAGCGGCGGCCGCGCTTCGAGGTGGACCAGGCGGAGCGCGCCCGGCTGACCGAGCGGTTCCTCGCCGCCTGCACCCGGGGCGACCTCGACGGGCTGCTGGGCGTCCTGGCCTCCGGCGTACGGCTGGTGGGCGACAGCGGCGGCAAGGCGAAGGCGCCGCTGCGGGTCATCGAGAGCGCGGACAAGGTCGGCCGCTTCCTGGTGGCCGTCGCCGGCCGCTCCGTGCCCGAGCCGGGGCTGGTGCCGCTGGAGGTCAACGGCGGCCCGGCGTTCCTGGTCACCTCGTGCGGCCGCCCGCACACCCTCTTCGCGCTGGACGTGGCGGAGGGGCTGGTGCAGGCGGTGTACCTGATCGCCAACCCCGACAAGCTCGGGCACCTGGTGCCCTCCGGCGCCGCCTGAGCGGCGGGCCGCGCGCGCGGCCCGTGGCCGCGGGCCGCGGGCCGCGGGCGTCACTGGCCGCGGACGTCACGGAGTGGGGATGTCACGGGCTGGGGATGTCACGGGCTGGGGGGCGCGGTCCGTCCAAGGGGGCATGAACGAGAACACCACTGCCACGACCCGCGCCGGCGCCGTCGTCACCGTCGTCGGCGGCGGGCTCGCCGGGCTCACCGCCGCCATCGCCGCCGCCGAGCGCGGCGCGCCGGTCGTCCTGCACGAGGCCCACGCGACCCTCGGCGGGCGGGCCCGCACCACCCCGGCGCCCTACCGCGCGGGCGACGGCCCGCACGCCTTCTACAGCGACGGCGCGCCCTGGCGCTGGCTCGCCGCGCGCGGCCTGCACCGGCCGTACGCCCGCCCGGGCCTGGGCGCCCTGGCCGGGCTGCGCTTCCTGCACCAGGGGCGGCTGCGCCGCGTGCCGCCCGGGGCGCTGCGCCCGGCCCTGAGCCGCCGGCTCGCGGCGCCGGTGGACCGGGCGTTCGGCGACTGGGCCGGCGAGCGGTTCGGGCCCGAGGCGACCGCCGCGCTGTGCGGCCTGGTCGGCGTGGCCACGTACGAGGCCGACCCGGGCCGGCTGTCCGCCGCGTTCGTGTGGGAGCGCGTGCTGCGGCTGACCCGGCCCGGCTACCCGGCCGCCCGCTACCTCGTCGGCGGCTGGGGGCCGCTGGTGGACCGGATGGCCGCGCGCGCCCAGGAGCTGGGCGTGCGCGTCGCGACCGGTTCGCACGTGGACTCCCTGGACTCTCTGCCGCCCGGCCCGGTCGTCGTCGCCACCTCGCTCGCCGCGGCCCGCCGCCTGCTCGGCGACGACGGCCTGCGCGGCGAGAGCGGGCGCGCGGTGCTGATGGACGTGGGGCTGCGGCGGGCGCGGGGGGACCTGTTCCTCGTCTCCGACCTCGACGGCGGCGGGTTCGTCGAGCGCTACAGCCTGCCCGATCCCACCGTCGCGCCCGCGGGCCACTCCCTGGTACAGACCGAGGTGCCGCTGCGCCGGGAGGAGCCGAAGAGCGCGGGCCTGGCGCGGGCCGAGCGCCTGCTGGACCTGGCCGCGCCCGGCTGGCGGGAGCGCGTGGCCTGGAGCCGTACGAGCCTGTCGGCCGGCCGGACCGGGGCGCTGGACCTGCCGGGCACGACGTGGCGGGACCGCCCGCCGGTGGGCTACGCGGAGGGGATCTACCTCGCCGGGGACGAGGTGGCCGCGCCGGGTCTGCTGAGCGAGGTGGCGGTGAACAGCGCGCTGCGCGCCGCCGGCCTGGCGGCGGCGGAGCTGGGCGGCACGGCGGCGGGCCGGGCGCTGCGTGCCGCGCGGTGACCCGGCGGGGGCGCCGCGCCCGGCGGGCACGGCGCCCCTTCCCCGACGTGGCGAGCCCCTCCCCCGTCCCGGGCTCGCCACGTGCTCTCGGTGTTCCGTGAGGTCCCCCGCCCCTCGGGCCCTCGTGCGGTCCACGGTAAGGGCGGGCCCGCGGGACCGGTCCCGGACGGCGGCGGGCGACCGGCCGGCGGAGCGAGCGGCCGGCGGAGCAGGTGGTCGGCGGAGCGGGTGGCCGGCCGGCGCCGGGAGGAGCGTCCGCCGGCCGGACGCGGCGTCAGGCCCGTCGTGGGCCGCCCCGTGCCCGCCGCGGGCGCGGCCCGGTGGCCGGCCCGGTGCGGGGCTGCTCGCGCCCGGCCGCCGGGCGGTCCTGCGCCGCCGGCCAGCCGGACCCGGTTCCGGGGTACAGCGCGGCGGTGTCCACGCCGATCAGCTCCAGGGCCAGCAGGTCGTGGCAGGCCGTCACGCCGCTGCCGCAGTAGACGATCACGTCCCGGCCCGCCGTCACGCCCAGGCTCCGGTAGCGCTCCCGCAGGCGGCGCGGCGGCGCGAAGGTGCCGTCGGTGGCCAGGTTCGCCGTCCAGGGCGCGTGGACCGCGCCGGGGACGTGCCCGGGCCGGGCGTCGGCGGGCGGCACGGTGCTGCCCGAGTGGCGGTAGGGCGCGCGGGCGTCGAGGACGGCGGCGGATCCGGTCGCGGCGGCCCGGGCCACCGCGTCGGCGAACCGGATGCGCTCCGGCGGCCAGGCGACCGGCCGCCGCGCCACGGGCGGGAGTGTCACCCGGCCCGTCTCCAGCCGGCCGGGCCAGGCGGCGAGGCCGCCGTCGAGCAGGGCGGCCTGGCGGCCGATGCGGCGGAGCAGCCACACCAGCCGCGCGGCGAAGGCGCCGCCGTGGTCGTCGTAGGCGACGACCACGGCGTCGTCGCCGATGCCCAGGTCGCCGAGCGCGCGGGCGAAGGCGGCCGGGTGCGGGAGGGGGTGTCGGCCGGCGCGGTCGTCCGGCGGGCCGGACAGCACCGTGTCGAGGTCGACCCAGACCGCGCCGGGCAGGTGCCCGGCGCGGTAGGCGGCCTGTCCGTCGCGCCCGTCGGGGTACCAGCGCACGTCGGCCAGGATGAGGTCGCCCCGGTGGTCGCGGGCCCACAGGGGGCCGACGACGGGCGGGAGGGGAGGGGTCATGGCGGGATGCGGTCCTTCCGGTGGATGCGCTCGGCGTCGATTCGCGGTGGGGCTCGTGCGCCCGGGCGGACGGGAGCTCCGCTGTGCGTTCGGCTCGTCCTCGGGGCGGCGGCCGGCGGCGCGTGGCGGCAGGGCGGCGCACGATGCCCGGGGAATGAGAAAAGCGGCCCGCTGCGGCCGCTCATGGATCAACTGGTCCCGGAGAAGAGGCGTGAGGCCCCGCGGCGCCGACCGGACGGCCGGCGATGACACGCGGCCCGGAAAACCGGGCCCGGCGGGCGGAAGATTACGGCCTCGGGCACACGTGTGCCACGCCGAAAAGCGTGACAGACGCGCCGAAGGCTTGTCAATGACTGCCCCGCTCGAAGGACATGCCGAGCGGACAAGGTCGGAGGGCTTGACTCGGGACAGCCTTCTTGCTCACTCTCGTAGCGAGTAACCGGCTCGGCCGCCCCCTGGCAGATATGTGCGAATGGCAGGACAAGCGGCCCGTGCCGGAGCCATCTGCCATGTCCCGACCACGGTCAGACTTACGGACGGATACCAGGAATGCCGGGTTCCAGCCTGATCACCGGTTCGTCATTCACCGCCGACCTGGCACCGGAAAACTGTGCCGCTCGCCTGACCAGGGCGTCCCGCGCGGCACCGGGGCGGACGGAAAACGTCACCAGCGGCCGCGGCTGAGCGGTACCGGGCCGGGGCGGCCCGTACCACCGGGCCCCGCCGGGAATTCTCAACGATCGAAGAAATCGAACGTGGGTGATTCCGATACGGGAGCACGGCGAGCGGGAGGTCCCGCGGGCACCGGGTCCGGGATCTCGCGAAGGCGGGGCGGCCGATTTCGGGCGGACCGGCCGCCGTACTTCTTCTGTTCCGCCCGCGGCGGTCCGCACAGAAGACGCGCAATCCGCGCGATCGAGCGGCAAGAGCTACCAGGCAAGGAATCGGGGCGAGGCATGGCCACAAAGACGGGGCCATACAGGCACGCGAAGACCGTAAGGCGTCGCACGGGCCGCGGCGGCACGCGCCGCGGCCGTACAGGAGCCTCCGGATGAACGGCAGACCGCGGCGCACGGTGCCGACCCAGCTCGCCGCCCTGGCCACCGGGGTGACCGAGGCGACCATCCGGAAGTGGGCCAGCCGGGGGAAGATCACCCGGTACGGCACGCCCCGGCAGGCCGAGTACGACCTGGACGAGCTTCTGGCCATCGCCGCCGACCGGGCCGCCAGGAACGCCGGCCGCGGCTGACGGCCCGGCACGGGGGCGCGCCGGGGCGCCGTCCCCCCGGGGGCGTCCCGCCGGGGGCGCCCCGCCGCGGACACACGCCGG
>NZ_JAVSCF010000084.1:0-23132 GCF_031932565.1 Streptomyces sp. B1866 | reverse complement strand
GCAAGATCACGATCTACAGCTGGAGTAGTAGTCGCCGCCGTTGTTTGCCTCGATGACCATGCAACAGACGCAGATGTGGCGCAGTTCATGGAGCGGCCCGCGCCTCGACGCGGGGGGCTTCAAGATCGGCGACGCGGCGGGTTCCGGAAAAGATGTGGAAACGAGCAGCCCTGAGCTGCTGCTAGAGCACCGACGGCACTTATCCCAAGCCGACCTCTGTGCCGGAGCTGCCGCAGGCACGTGGGACAGGGGCGCGGGTCAACGACGGCGGCCGGGGGCCGGGGGCGCGGTTGGGGTGGGAGGTCGGTAGGTGGTGGCGGGGGCGGTGGGTGTGGGTGTGCGTTTGGCCTGGCGCAGGGTGGTGGCTGGGAGGGGTGGGAGGTCGGTGTCGCGGTGGATGCGCCAGGTCAGTACCGCTCCTGAGTCTTCAGCCGAGTCCAGCTCACGCGCTTCTGCGGCTTGGCGCAGGAGCGTGGCGGGGTCGTGGCCGTGGGCCTGGGCTTGGCTGAGGGTGGCGGCGAGGGCGGGCCAGCCGGGTGTGGTGAGGATGCGGGTGGCCAGGTCGGCGGGGAGGGCGTGGTGGACGGCGGCGGCCAGCCGGTCTCGTACTGGGAGCGGCAGACGCCGTCCGTGGGTGGTGAGGACGGTCAGGTGGGGTGTGGTGGCGCGGGTGGCGGCGGTGTGGAGGTGGTCGGCGGTGGCGCGGGCGGTGCGGGCGTGCTGGCGGTGGCCTTGGGCCTTGTGGCGGCGGTACAGGGTAAGGACGATCAGGAGGAGGGTGTCGATGAGGGCGAGGGCGGCGCTGGTGTCCGTGCCCCGGCCGAGGCTGGGGCCGCCGGCCAGGATGGTGCGTGCGGCCGAGCGCAGTGCGCGCATCTCCCCTTCGGCGGCCTGCTCATGGGCGTGGGCGATCTGGCCCCAGGCCCTGGCCGCCTGGCGCAGTTCGTTGCGGCCGGTGCCGTAGTGGGTGTAAGCGAACGCGTCCAGCACCTCGCCGAATCCGGCCGACACCGCCCAGAGCGTGCCCTTGCCTGGCCGTGGCCCGGCGGTGCCGTGGTGGAGTGCGCGCAAGGTCTGTTCGGCCAGGTGCCCGGCCTGCTGGAGGGCGGGCTTGGCTGACCTGGCGGTGCGGACCGTGTCGCCGGGCTGGTCGGCGCCGGTGGCGAGGCGGGCGCGGATTTTGGGCAGGGACAGGTCGGGGCTGAGCTGGCTGCCGGGGAACCAGACGGGTTGGCCTTGGGCGTTGCGTTCGCCGGGGAGGGCGAAGGAGTAGCCCTGGGCGTCGCCGGAAGGCAGGCGGCGGATCTTCACCCGCACCCCGTGCCCGGCCACAGCCGCCAGGAACTCCTCCTCGCTGACGGCTCCGGCCAGGGATTCGCGGACGGCGGTGCGCAGCCGCTCGCGGGAGGTCTCACCTTGGCCCTGGCGCTTGGCCTTGTGGACTTCGGCGCGGGTCGCCCGCTTGGCCGTGGTGCGTTTTCCGCCGCTGGTCCGGTCGACCTGGCGTAGGCCGTAGTCCTGTTCGATGCGGGTCAGTTCGTCCATGACGCGGTGCCAGTCGCGGTGCGTGCGGGCCTGGGTGAGGTCGGCCCGCACGGTGGTGGCGACGATGTGCACATGGTCCTCGGCGTGCCGGACGACCACCCACCGGCAGCCGTCCGGATCACCGGTGGGGGCGATCCCGGCGGCGTCGAGGACCCGGCGGGCGATCTGCTCCCACTCGGCGTCGGTGAGGTGCCGGTCTTCGGGGGCGGCGCGTACGGAGCAGTGCCACACGTGGTCCTTCGGCGCGCGGCGTCCTGCCTGGACGACGCGCAGGTCGAGGATCTTGGCCAGGCGGGTGACGGCCTGGTGGAAGTCGAGGGCGCGGCCGGGGTCGGGCAGGAGGTCGGTGAAGGCGGCGACGGTGTGCTGGTCGGTGTGCTCGTCCTCGTCGCCGGGGCCGTAGACGTAGGCCAGGACGCCGCGGGTGCGCTCGCCCCGGCTGATGCTCGCGATCACCCCCGTGCCCGTTGTGTGGCGAGGTGGTGGGCGGCGTCGTCCACCTGTTCCACCAGCTCACCGACGCGGGGGAGGATGCGGTCGGCGGCGCGGACGAAGGCGGCGGCGGGGCCGACGGGCAGGGGCGCGCTCATGTTGAGCTGCCGGGTGACCTGGTTGAGGTTGTTGCCCCACGCGCCCAGCTCGGTGCGCGTGGCGGCCAGTTCGTCGATGGCCGCGTCCATCCGCTGGATCAGGGCCAACACGCCTGCGGGAGCGGTGCCGTCGCCCGCCAGGGCCCGGCGGGCGATCAGGTGGGCCAGCGACAGGCCGGCGGCGCGGGCCTGGGCCCGCAGTTGCTGCTTCTCGTCGGGGTCGAAGCGGACGGTGACACGGTCCTGCTTCTTCAGCACGGCATCGCGCTGACGGCGCTTGGGCTTGCGGTGTGCGGCGGCAGCGGCGGAGGCACGCACAGCACGCGGCTTCGTCGTGGCTGCGGCCGTGGGAGAAGGGGGCTGTTCGGGCGGGGCCTGGTCGTCCTGGTCGCGGCTGCCCCCGGCCGCGACCGGGTGCTGGTCCGGCGCCCCCGCCGGACCTTCCCCGCCCCCCTGGGCGGGGGCCTGCGCCTGCGAACGCCCGTAGGGCGGTCGCAGGCTCTTGCTGGCTCCGCTGTCTGCGCACCGTAGCTCAGCATCGCTGCCGACCAGGGTAGTTGGCTGTGTGGGGCTGCTGGTGCGGTGCTCGAAGTGAGGCCGGTGGTCGTCGTACTGGCCAGTCATGGGGTTCTCCTACGGGGCGTTCAAGGGCGACGGGGACTGCAACGCGGGGGTTTCCCCGGTGATCGGGAGAAGGGGTTCGGCGCCGCTGCCGGGTCCGGCCCGGGTGATGGCCGGACCCGGCAGCCGGTCCGCCGGGTGGCGACTGCTGTCCGGAACCCTTGCGGTGTGGGTAGCGGCTGCCTGCGGGGTCAGTCCGGTTCGGGGTGGTGGTCGGCCTGGGCGCGTTGGCGGACTTGGGTGATGGCCTCGGTCAGGCGCTCGGTGCCAGCCCCGATTCCAGCGCGGGTGAGGGCCTTGCGGGCGCTGCCCCGGGTGAGGGTGGCCGGGTCGGGGTGAGCCGCGCTGATGACGGCGACCAGTTGGTCGAGGGAGGCCAGGGGCGGGCGGCCACCCGGGCTCGGCTGCGGAGTCGGTCCGTAACCCTTCCCGGGGCTCTCGCCTGCACCGTTGAGCTCCCGCTCCGGCTGCGCCGCTGCCTGCCTGCCCTCGGCGTCCGCATCCGGGCGTGAGGCGTCGGCGGGCTCGTCGGCGGGAGTGGCGACTGCGGTGGTCGGTGGCGGGGGTGCGGTGAGCGGCACCCGCTCCTGGGCACCGTCCGGAACCCGGGAGGGGCTTCCGGTGTGCTGATCGGTGTCGTACGGAACCCTGGCGGAGGTTGCGGACGACGTGGCCGTGGCCGGGTTGGCGGGTGTGGTGCCGTAGCGGCCGATCACGATGTACAGGTGGGTCGCCCCGGCCAGGGCGAGCGGGGCGATGGCCGACAGCACCGTCACCGCCCTGTCACCGAGATGGAGGTCGACGGCGCCGGGCCGGTTGAGGTTCAGGGCGTGCTGGGTGTTGGCCCACACGCTGGCGATCGTCGCGGTACCGAACAGCAGCCAGGCGGAGGCACGGGCGTGCAGCGGCGCGCCCCGCAGCACCAGCAGGGCACGGACCCCGTAGAAGATGAACCCGTCGATCACGACTGGGAACAGGTAGGTCAGCGCGGGCCGGACATGGGTGGCGACAGCCATCTGCCGCAGCGCGTCGTAGGACAGAGCGAACCCGGCAGCGCCCAGGATCGCGATCACCCACCTGTCCCACGGTCGTGCCGGGCGGCGGCTGGGGAGGAGGGGGTCGGGTTCCCGTGGCGGGAGGGGATGGGCGGCGGTGGGCAAGGTGGCTCCAGGCATGGCAAGGGGAGGCGGTGGCGCCCGCCCGGGCAGGGGCAGGGGCGAGCGGGGGGAAGCGGAGCGGTGCGGGGTGTGGCAGGCCCGGGGCGGGGCTGCTCAGGCGTGTGCGGGCACCGGGCGCGGGGTGGCGGGGCGGAGGGCGGCTCTCACCCTGGCGATGCCGCGCGCGGTGGCCGCCTGGCCGGTGCCGGCCCTCACCGGGCGGGGCGTCAGGCCCTCACACGGGCGGCAGGCGCCCGTCTGGGGCATGGGGTCGCCGCAGTCCGGGCACTCCCGCCACCGGGGCGACACCGCGCCGACAGGGGCCTTCGGCGTGGCGGGCGGGAGTTTGCGCGTCAGCCGGTCGCGCAGCAGCGCGGCCGGAGCGTGGACACGGGCGGGCAGGCCCGGCAGCACGGCGGCGGCGATGTCGTGCTCGCTGCGCCCCTGTTCCAGCCACGCCGTGACCAGCGGCGCGAGCGCCTGCGCCTCCGCCGCTCCCAGGCGCAGACGGGGCTCGGGCCGGATCACCCGGTACAGCGCGGCGACCGCCTCTGGTACGCCCGGCTCGTCGGCGCGACCTGCGCCGACGGGGGCAGGGGTGCGGGATGAAGCGTCCTTCCCGCCCTCCCCGGCGGTCGGCCCGGTGCCCTGGCCGCCGTGCGGCTCGGCGACCGGTTGCCGGACGGGGAGGGAGGGTTCTTTCCCTGGGTTCTTTACGGGGTGGGTGCCGGGCGGGGCGGCTGCCGGGCGACCGGAGACCGGAAGGACGCGACCCGGAGCGGTCGGCTGCGGGGTGTCGAAGACGTGGGCGACGCTGACGAAGGTCCCGTCGGCCTGGCGGACCTTCTCCACCCGGTAGTACCCCGCCCGGGTCAGCTCCCGCAGGGCCTTGGCGATGGCGGTACGGCCCTGGGGGCTGGAGTCGGCCATCTGCCGACCGTCCTCCCGCCACCCGTCCGGGCGGGAGAGCAGGTCGGCCAGCAGGCCGCGGGCGGTGTAGGACAGCCGCCGATCTTGTAGAAGCGCGTTGGGCAGGACGGTGTAGCCGCGTACATGGCGGCTACGATGGATCTGCATGAGGAGGTTCTGCTCCTTGTGCCGGACCCCGGAGCGTTGCCGCGCTGCCGGGGTCACCCTATTGAGTTCGTGGATCAGCGAACCTACCACCTGAGTCCGGAACGACCGACCACCGCCGCAGAGACCCTGATCACAGACCAGGCCCCGGCCGCCAGGCCGGTTGGTCCCGGCCGGGCCGCCGCTCGCAAAGGCCCTGTGGTCAGGCGACATCGGCTGCCTGGGCCGGTCGAGAGCCCGGAGCGTCGATGCCGAGCACGCGCAGCAGGTCGGCGGTGATCACGCGGTACTTCCGGCCCAGCCGCAGCACCCGGCAGGGGTACAGGTCCCGGCGGGCCAGCTCGTAGCCCTTGCTGCGGCCCAGGCCCAGCGCCCGGTTGGCGGTGTCCAGGTCGATGGCGGCGGGCAGTTCCAGCAACTCGGCGCGGCTCATGCCCTGATGGGCGTGGGCGCAGTGTTCAGTACGCAAAAGATCTCCTCGGTGTGTGGATACGACAGGGGCGGCTCCGGGCGTGGCGCCGAATCCACTACGAGGGTGGCAAACGCTAATGTGTTGAAATGACACAGGACGATTTGCGAGAGTGGTCAGCGCAACTGACGGCGGCGGTGGTCGCGGAAGTCCGCCGCCGCCGAAAGGAGTTGGGCATGAGCGCGCAGGACCTCGCCGATGCCTGCGACGACCTCGGCCACCCCATTCCGCGCAATGTGATCGCCAATCTGGAATCCGGCCGCCGGTCCACCCTGACCGTGGCGGACCTCCTCGTCCTGGGCAAAGCGCTGGAGGTCCCACCCCTGTGGCTGCTCTTCCCCCTGGACCACGCCGCCCAGGTGAAGGCGCTGCCCGGTGAGCCGACGGAGACCTGGACCGCCTTCACCTGGGCCACCGGCGAAAAGGACTCGTGGCACCGCAAGCTGTGCGACCTCTTCCGAGCGCATGAAAGAGCGAACCGTGTGATCTTCAACGCCTGGTATCAGCGGCCACGCGACGAAGAGGACCAGGATTCGCGTACCGATGGGGATTCCATGGCCCCGTGGCTTTCCGGAGAGCAGGTCACCCGAGCGCTGGAAGACCTCCGCCGGGTCCGCACGTCCATGCGCATTTTCAGCCTCCCCCTCCCTCAACTGATGCCCGAGATCTCGTTCATTGATCCGACGTCAGCGCAAACCGAAAACGACGAGAAGGGATTTACGTGAAAGGCTCGACCTACCGCCGCTGCTACTGCCGCGACGCCGACGGCAAACCGTACGGGAAATCCTGCCCCAAACTCGCGGGCACCCGCAGGCACGGCACCTACTCCATACGCCAGGAACTCCCCGCCCGCCCCGACGGCTCCCGCCGCTCTTTCAACCGCGCGGGCTACCCCACCCTCAAAGAGGCCCAGGCCGACCTCGACCACGTCCGCGCCCTGCTGGGCCTGGCCGAGGCCGACGACCCGGAGGGCCAGGAGAGCATCGCGGCCCTGCTGGAGAAGGTGGCCGACGAGAAGTCGCCGCTGCCCGACGTGGAAGAGACCCGCCGCCGCCTGCACACCGGCCAGGACCTGACCGTACGCATCACCGTCGGCGAATGGCTCGACACCTGGCTCGCGGGCAAGAAGGGCAGGCCCTCCTCCATCAGCCGCGAGGCGAGCATCATCCGGGTGCACCTCAAACCGAGGCTCGGGCACCTGCGGCTGGACCGCCTGCGCACCAGCCACCTCACCGAGGCGTTCGAGGCCATCGCCGAGGCCAGCGTGCAGACGGCGGAGAACAACGCCGCTCGGCGCGCAGCCGTGGCCGAACTCGGCACCATCCCCTGGAAGGGCCGCGACAACCGGGCTCGGCGCAAGGCGCTCAAGGAGCACATCGCCCAGATGGCGCCCTACGGTCGAATCGTGGGGGCGTCCACCCGCCAGCGCATCCGCTCCTCCCTGCGCGCGGCACTGAACGTGGCCATCAAGCGGCAGCTCATCACCTTCAACCCCGCCGCCCACATCGAACTGGACGCGGGCAGGCGGCCGAAGGCCCTGGTGTGGACCGACGAACGCGTCGAGCACTGGCAGCGCACCGGCGAACGCCCCTCGCCGGTCATGGTCTGGACACCGGAGCAGACCGGGGCCTTCCTCGACCACGCCGAGACCGACCCGCTGTACGCGCTCTTCCACCTCATCGCCTTCCGCGGGCTGCGGCGCGGCGAGGGCTGCGGCCAGCAGTGGACCGACACCGACCTGAAGGCGAAGCGGATCACGGTCGCCAAGCAACTCGTCGTGGACGGCTGGGAGGTCTACGAGGACGATCCGAAGACCAGCGCCGGAGTCCGCACCATCGCCCTGGACGATGGCACCGTGGACGTACTCCGAGCCCACCGCGAGCGGCAGGACCGAGCCCGCGAGGAGTGGGGCGACGCGTGGGTCGAGACCGGCCGGGTCTTCACCCAGGACAACGGCGCCTGGCTCCACCCGGCCACCGTCACCCGCCGCTTCCTGGAGCTGTCCGAGGAGGCGGGTCTGCCGCCCATCCGCCTGCACGACCTGCGCCATGGCGCCGCCACCCTCGCCCATGCGGCCGGAGCCGACCTCAAAGCGATCCAGGAGATGCTCGGCCACTCCTCCATCACGATCACGGCCGACACGTACACCAGCCTCCTGCCCGAGGTCGACCGCACCATCGCCGAAGCCGCCGCCCGCCTCGTGCCCCGCGCCCGCAAGCCGTACGGGACCGGGCAGCCGCCCGCCGAAGACCCGGGCGGTGCCGCCGAATCCCGCGAAGAACCGGCCGGTGGTCTTCCGTCCGCTCACGCACCGCTCACGCAGACGGCCCCGGACGAGGAGTCCGAGGCCGCCTGACGGTTCTGCCGATCTGGGAACCTGCTGGTCAGAGCAGATCTGAAGCTGTGCCCCAGGCAGGATTCGAACCTGCGACACCCGCTTTAGGAGAGCGGTGCTCTATCCCCTGAGCTACTGAGGCGCGGCCTCGCGGAGGGCGGGGGCGAAAGCTCCGGGCGTGCTCCCGTCCGTGCCGAACAAGGCCCTGGGCCGCCACAAGGGCGGCCCAGGACAGGGTAGCGGATGCGGGGGTGGTGGCGGGGCGGCGGCCGCGGGGTTCCGCGGGGCTACTCGACGACGAGGTGGACGGGGATGTTGCCCCGGGTCGCCTTGGAGTACGGGCAGACCTGGTGGGCCTGCTGGACGAGCTGTTCGCCGGTGGCGGTCGGGATGGTGTCGGGCAGTTCCACGCGCAGGGTGACCGTCAGGCCGAAGCTGGTGTCGTCCTTGCCGATGCCGACCTCGGCGGTCACCGACACGTCGCCGGTGTCGACCTTCGCCTGCCCGCCGACCAGGCCCAGGGCGCTGGCGAAGCAGGCCGCGTAGCCGGCGGCGAACAGCTGTTCCGGGTTGGTGCCCTCGCCGGTGCCGCCCAGGGCGGGGGGCATCAGCGCCAGGCCAGGCGGCCGTTCCTCTGGGAGCACGGCGAGCTGCCGGTGAAGCGGATCGGGGAGCGCCTGCGGCTGGACTCCGGGACGCTGTCTCCGCTGGTCAAGCGGCTGGAGGCGGCGGGGCTCGTACGGCGCGAGCGGAGTACGGAGGACGAGCGGTCCGTCACCGTACGGCCCACCGGGGAGGGGCTGGCGCTGCGCGCGCGGGCGCTGGAGGTGCCGCGCCGTATCGCCGTCGCCAGCGGGCTGGACCCGGCCGGCATCGGCGACCTGCGGGCCCGTCTGGACCGGCTGACCGCCGCGCTCGACGCCGCCGTCGGCGAGCTGTCCGGCGATTGATCCGCCGGCTGCTCGCCTTACGGCTGCCGTCCTGCCGGGCCGCGGCCGACGGTTCTGCCGGGCTCGGCGCTGCCCGCGCTGCCTCAGGGGGACGGGTCCTCCGGGGGCCCGGGAGGCGCGGGCGCGTCCTGCGGCAGGGGCTGCTCGGTCCAGATGCACTTGCCCTGCGGCNGTCCTGCGGCAGGGGCTGCTCGGTCCAGATGCACTTGCCCTGCGGCGTGTAGCGGGTGCCCCAGCGCTGGGCCAGGGCGGCGATGAGCTGGAGGCCGCGCCCGCCCTCGTCCGTCGCGGTGGCGCGGCGGATGTGCGGGGTGGTGGGGCTGCCGTCGGAGACCTCGCAGATCAGGGTGCGGCTGCGCAGCAGGCGCAGCCGGATGGGGCCCTTGGCGTGCCGGATGACGTTGCCGACCAGCTCGCTGGCCAGCAGTTCCGTGGTCATGGTCAGGTCGCCGTCCAGGCGCCAGGCCGCGAGCTGGCGGCGGATGTGGTCGCGGGCCTGGCCCGCGGCGACCGGGTCCTCCGGCAGTGACCAGGTGGCCACGTCGTCCGGGGCCAGGCGGCGGGTGCGGGCGATCAGCAGGGCGGCGTCGTCGGCGGTGACGGCCTGCGGGGCCAGCAAAGCGGTGGTCACCGTGTCGCACAGCCCGTCCAGCTCGTCCGCGCGGCCCTCGTCCAGGGCGGTGGCCAGCAGGGCGGCGAGCTGGGCGAGCCCCTCGTCCACGTCGCGGGTGGCGGACTCCACCAGGCCGTCGGTGTACAGGGCCAGCAGGCTGCCCGCGGGCAGCTGGATCTCGGTGATCTCGAACGGCGGGGTGGCCGCGCCCAGCGGCGGGTTGGCGGTCGGGGCGGAGAAGGCGATCGTGCCGTCGGGGTGGACGGTGGCGGGCGGCGGGTGGCCGGCGCTCGCGTAGGCGAACTCGCACGTGACCGGGTCGTAGATCCCGTACAGGCAGGTGGCGAAGTAGTCGTCGCCCAGGTCGCTGACCAGGTCGTTGAGGTGCCCGAGGATGTCGTCGGGAGGCAGTTCGAGGTCGGAGAGGGTGTGCACCGCCGTGCGCAGCCGGCCCATGGTCGCCGCCTCGGCCATGCCGTGGCCCATCACGTCGCCGATCACCAGGGCCACCCGGTCGGCGGACAGCGGGATGATGTCGTACCAGTCGCCGCCCACGTCCGCGCCGCGCCCGGCGGGCAGGTAGCGGGCGGCCGCGGTCACGGCGGGCAGCTCCGGGAGCCGGCGGGGCAGCAGGGCGCGCTGGAGGGCCTGCGCGCGGGTGGTGGCCGCGTCGTACAGGCTCGCGCGTTCCAGCGCCTGCCCGGTCAGGCCGCTGAGCGCCGTGAGCAGGGCCCGCTCGTCGCCGCCCAGGCGGCGCGGGCGGTCGAAGGCGATCACGCACACGCCCAGGGCCCGCCCGGACGCGGTCAGCGGCAGGAACGCCCACGCCTTCCGCCGCCCCGCCGCCGGGAACTCCCCGGTCTCCGGGTAGCGCGCGGCCAGCTCCCCTGGCGAGGCGATGAACAGCGGGGCGCCGGTGCGCAGCGTCTCGCCGACGGGGGTGGCCGGGACGACCGGCATGCCGTGCACGCGCTCCTGGTACGCGGCCGAGTGGCCGACCGAGCCGACGAGGTTCAGGCGGTCGTTGTCCAGTGTCAGGATCGCCATGCTCGCCGCGTCGAAGGGCGGCAGGACCTTGTCGGCGACGGCGGCGACCACGTCCTGCGCGGTCGCCGCCTCGGCGAGCGCGCGGGTCAGCCGGGCCATGAGGGCGGCCCGGTCGGCGGCGGCCCGCTCCTCGGCCTCCCGCCGGTGCCGCTCGGTGACGTCGGCGACGTACAGGGTCAGGCCGCCGGGTACGGGTACCAGCCGCAGGTGGTACCAGCGGTCGGTGTCCGGCCACCGCGTGTCGAACCCGGCCGGCACGCCGCCCGCCGCCGCCTTGCGGCACCGCTCCCGCAGGTCCGGCACGCCGCGCAGGGCGGGCACCTCCCACAGCAGCCGGCCCACCACGTCGGCGGCCGAGCCCAGCAGCCGCTCGGCCGCCACGTTCACGAACCCGATCCGGCCCTCGGCGTCCACGGACAGGAAGCCGTCGCTCATGTGCCGCAGCGCGCGGCCCACCGACTCCAGGGCGGCGTGGCTCTCCGAGGCGTCCCAGGCCGTACCGGTGAAGCCGGCCGTCCCGCCGTTCTCGCCGAGGACCGCCCGGCCGCGGAGCCGCAGCCAGCCGTACGTACGGTCCGAGCGGCGCACCCGGAACTCGATCTCCAGCGCGGCGCGGGCGCGGATCGCACGGTCGGTCTCGGCCAGCACCCAGGGCAGGTCGTCGGGGTGGATGAGGCTGGCCAGGGTCTCGATGTGCCAGTCGAACCGGTCCCGGTCGGCGCCGAACGCGTCCAGCATCGCCTCGTCGAAGACCATGTCGCCGGTGTGCAGGTCCCACTCCCAGGTACCGAGCGTCACCGCCTTGAGCGCCTGGTGCCGGCCCGAGCCGCGCCGGGGCGGCTGGAGCAGCGCGGGGGACAGGCCGTCCGGCGCGGCCGGGGCCAGCCGCAGCCGGGAGGCGGCCCACCGGGCGGCCTCCTCCAGGAACGCCCGCTGGCCGGGAGTGGGCTCGTGGCCGGGCAGGGTCAGCACGGACAGGGCGCCGAGCGGTCCGTCCGGGCCGGGCAACGGCACCGCCGCCATGCCGGCGTCCGCGGGCACGCCGGACGGGCGGGGCGCGGCCGGCTCGCGGCCGAACGGCTGCTGGGGCGTGTCGATCGCCGGCACCCATACGAAGCGGCCCTCGCGGACGGCCCGCGCCGGGGCGGAGGTGTCGCGCTCGGAGACGCTCTCCCAGACCTGGGTGAAGGCGCCGGGCAGGCCGTTGCTCACCACCAGGGCGAGGTTCCAGGCGATGCCCTGGGCGCGCACGTGGGCCATGCCGCCGAGGCCGCCGAGGTCGGCCGTCGCGTGCAGCAGGCCGGCGAGGAGGACGTCGACGTCGCCCCGCCCGGCGCTGGTGGCCGCGAGCATCCGCAGCCGGTCGGCCCGGGCGTGCCGCGGGTCCGGGTGCCTTTCGGGGCCGGGGGCGGTCTCGGGGCCGGGGGCGGTTTGGGGGGCGGGCGCGGTTTGGGGGTTGGGGGCCTGCCGGGGGTCGGGGTCCGGGGCCGTCTCGGGGGCCGGGTTCACGTCGCGGGCCGGGTCGGGGTCACAGGACGCGTCGCGGTCGCGGGACGCGTCGCGGTCGCGTGACGGGTCGAGGTCCCGGGGCGACGGGTCGAGGTCCCGGGGGGACGGGTCGGGGCCGGGCGCCGGGGGCCGGCGGTCCTGCCCCGGCCCGTGGCGGCCGGCCCGCGGGAGACCGCGCCCGCGCTCCCGCGCGTGGTCACTCCCGGGGTCGTGCTCGTGGTCACGCCTGGGATCGCGCCTCGGGTTCACGGCCGACCTCGCCTTCCGATCGGCCCGGCCTGGGAAGGAGACGGTGCGCCGCGCCGCTCCGGCAGTCGGGACTCCCGGCAGGACTTGTAAATCATCTTTAGTAACTATATAGGGGCGCAAGAGGACGGGATCGTTGCCGACCGAGGGGATCCGCCGGCCGGCGCCATGGGTTCGGGCGCCGCGCGCGGCGGGTCGCCGGCCGTCCGTATCGGCGGGCCGGTGAGGTGTCGCCGCTCGGTTGGCGAGCGGCGGCGGGCTCGGCGGGCTCCCGAACCGTACCTCTCTACCGGCAGTAACGGCAGGGCTCGTCACCACGCTGATTCACCTGACGTCCCGTGCGCCCTGCCCGCCGCGCGCAACCGGCCCCCGAGCCGCCCGGCGTCCTCGCGTACGTCCCGCGTGCCCGCGTGGGAGGCGCGGTTCGCTCCAGGCGGCCTTTACTTGCTCATCAACGTGCAAATAAGGTGGCCCAGCCCGGCCGGTGCCACCCGAGGAAGGTCCCGCGATGACGACGCCCGCCCCGCCCGCGCCGCAGCGGCGCCACGCACAGGCCAACCGGGCGCGCATCCTGGAGGTGGCGCGCCGTGAGCTGAGCCGGAACCCGGAGTCGCCGCTCGACGAGATCGCCCGCGCCTCCGGCGTGGTGCGGCGCACGCTCTACGGCCATTTTCCCGGCCGTACCGCGCTGCTCGAAGCCCTGGCCGACGAGGCGTCGGCAGCCCTGCGCGGCGCCGTGGCGGCCGCGACCCGCCCCGCGGACCCGCCGGAGTACGCCCTGGCCCGCTTCAAGCTGGAGATCTGGAAGGTCGGCGACCGCTACCGCATGCTCCTCGCCCTGGCCCGCCGCGACCTGGGCCACGACCGGGTGCGCGAGCTGGCGGACCCCGCCACCGAGCACACCACGCGGCTGCTCGAACGGGGACAGGCCGCGGGCGTCTTCGCCACCCACCTGCCCGCGCCCGTGCTCGGCGACGCGCTCGCGGCGGTCACCTTCTCCTTGCTCGAAAGCGTAAACCTCCGGAAATGGGACGACGACGGGTCCCGGGCGGCGATCGCCGGGCTCGTCATGGCGGGCGTGTCGCCCGCGCGTGCCGCGGAGGTGCTGCGCGGCGTGCTGGCCACCTCGGGCGGCGCCCGGTGAGCCCCGCGGGCGGCGCACGCGCGGGCCGGGCGGCCCTTCCGGCGGACTGACGGTATCGACCGAGCGGCGGCCCGCACCCGCCGTGACGGGGAAGGATCAGGATGACGACTCTCATCGCGGCCACGGCCGCGGGCAAGGTGCGCGGCGCGGAAGTCTCCGACGGCGTCCTCGCCTGGCGCGGCATCCCCTACGCGGCCGCGCCCGTGGGCCCGCTGCGGCTGAGACCGCCGCAGCCCGCCGAGCCGTGGGCCGGGATCCGCGACGCCGTCGCCTACGGGCCGCCGTCCCTTCAGCCGCCGCCCGACACCGCGGGCTTCCTCGGCGGCACCGTGCCCGGCCTGCCGCCCCCGTCCGAGGACTGCCTGTACCTCAACGTCACGGCCCCGGCCGGGGCGTCGCGCAACCCGGTGCTCGTGTGGATCCACGGCGGCGGCTACCAGAGCGGCAGCGGTACGGACATGGCGGGCGACGGCGCCGCCTTCGCCCGCGACCACGGCCTGGTCGTCGTCACCTTCAACTACCGGCTGGGCGCGCTCGGCTACCTGTCCCTGGCCGGCGAGGAGCACACCGGCGCGTACGGGCTGTACGACCAGATCGCCGCCCTGCGCTGGGTCAGGGACAACATCGCGGGCTTCGGCGGCGACCCGGGCCGGGTCACCGTCTACGGCCTGTCGGCGGGCGCCAAGTCCGTCGCCAACCTGCTCGCCTCGCCGCTGGCCCGCGGCCTGGTGCACCGCGCCGCCTCCTCCAGCGGCGGGGCCGACCACGTTGCCACGCCCGAACAGGCCGCCAACGTCGCCCGCCGTTTCTTCCGCGAGCTGGGCGGCGTGCCCGCGCGGGTTCGCGACGTACCCGCCCAGGACATCCTCGCCGCGCAGACGGCCATCGCGCGCGGGCTGCGCGGAGCCTTCGTCTGGCGGCCCGCCGTCGACGGACTCGCCCTCACCGGCCCGCCCCTGGACGCCATCGCCGCGGGCTCGGCCGCGGGCGTCCCGCTGCTCGCCCAGACCTGCGTGGACGAGTGCGCGCTCTACCAGCTGGCCGTGCCCGACGCCGCCGAACAGGCCGACCGGGTCCTGGAGGAGCAGCTCGGCCCCGCGCACCGCGACGCGATCCTCGCCGCCTACGCCGCCAGCCGCCCCGAGCTGGCACGGGACCCCGAGCGGCTGCGCGTCGCCGTGATGAGCGACGAGCGCTACGGCGTCCCCACCGCCCGCCTCGCCGACACCCAGTCGGCCCACGCGCCGGTGTGGCGGTCCCGCTACGAGGGCCCGTTCACCGGGCTCGCCGCCGTGATGGCCCCCTTCGCCGACCTGCTCCGCGCGGCGCACGGCGGGGACGGCACGGCGGTATGGGCCGGCGGCGACGGGCCGGCCGGGCAGCTGCACGCCCTATGGGGCGCGTTCGCCACCGGGCGGGCGCCGGCCGCCGCCGGGCTGCCGGAGTGGCCCCCCTACACCACCGCCCGCCGGGCGATCATGATCCTCGACCCGGACGGGCCGTACGTGGCCGACGACCCGCATCCGCTGGAGCGCGCCGCCTGGGACGGCCACCACTGGCCGTCGAGCACCTGGTGGCACTTCGCCGGGGTGGAGTGAGGACGTCCCGGGCAGCCCGGGCCCGCGCGGCGTCCGGCGGCGGCGGGAGCGTCGTCGGCGGACGCGTCGTCGGCGGACGCCGCAGCAAGGGCGCTCCGGCAGGGCGCCTTCAGTGGGGGGAACGGGCTACGGACGCCGACCGGGGCGCTTCGCGGTCAGCACCACGTAGCCGAGGTTGTCCCCTTGCCCGATCTGCGTACATTCCTTGACGAAGGCGTCGAACTTGTCCAGCTCGATGCCGAATGCCGCCGCGAAGTCCTCACGCTTGTCGCAGACGGCCTGCCGCAGCCCCTCCATGGACGGCGGAACGATGTCGTCCCCCAGGTCGGCCATCTCCTCCAGGTGCAGCCCCGCCCCGCAGACCAGCCGCGGGAACTCCGCCAGCTCGGTGTGGCCCGAGACCGCGAACACCGGGCGGGCCCGGTCGTACGCGTCGGAGTCCTGCTCCGACGCCTGCCCGCGCAGCACGAGGTCCATGACCGCCAGCCGCCCGCCGGGCCGCAGCACGCGCGCGATCTCGCCGAGCACCTGCGCCTGGCTGGGCATGTGGTGCATGCACTCCAGCGCCCATACGGCGTCGAACGACTCGTCGGGGAACGGCAGCGACATGGCGTCGGCGCACTCGAAGCGCACCCGGTCCGCGACCCCGGCCCGCCGGGCCAGCGCCGTCGCCCGCTCGACCTGCACGGTGCTGATGGTGACGCCGACGACCTCGGCGGCCGACGTGCTCCGCGCCAGCTGGACGGCCGGCTTGCCGGAACCGCACCCCACGTCGAGGACCCGGCCGCCGGAGACGTCGCCGAGCTTGCCGATGAGGTGGTCGGTCAGCCGGTCGGCGGCCACGCCCAGGGAACTGCCGTCGTGCGGGGGCGGCCAGTAGCCGAAGTGCAGGTTCCCCTCCGCGGCCTCGTCGAGCAGGTCGGTCAGCCGGTCGTAGTAGTCCGCTACGTGTCCGGGAGAAACGGGCTGTGGTGCGGTTGTCATAGCGGGACCCTCCATGCCCACGGCAGCCTCCCCCGTCACACCACCATCGTAGGCACGCCACGATGGCCTCGCCCCCCCTATCGACTCCAGAAACGACCAGGTCAACAAGCCTATGATGCGATCATCGGCCCTTTCGGTCCGGGCGCCCGCCCCGAGGCAGACGCCGACGTACCGCAGGCGTCAGCGGGCCGGGGCGAACCGGGCGATCGGGTTCTCCAGGGTCCCCACCAGCTGGAGCGCGCCGGCCGGGTCCTGGAGGTCGACCATCTCCTGGTTGTCGCGCAGTTGCAGCCGGTTCAGGCACGACAGCGCGAACCGCGGCGCGAACAGGTCGTGCCGCCCGAAGCGGTCGGCCAGGTGCGGCGCGGACTCCTGGTAGTCGGCGACGCAGGCGGCGACGGTGGCCCAGAACCCGTCCTCGTCCAGGGTGCCGGTCGTGGCCAGGACGGCGTTCAGGAAGCGCAGGAAGCAGTCGAAGACGTCCGTGAAGAGGGACAGCACCTTGAGGCCGTCGGGCACCTGCGCGCGGACCCGCTCCGCCGCCGCCGGCAGGGGGGTGTCCGGGCTGGTGACCGCGATCTCCTCGGCGATGTCCTTGAAGATCGCCCGGAGCGGCACGCCCTGCTCGTCGAACACCAGGATGACGTTCTCGCCGTGCGGCATGAACACCAGCTCGTACGCGTAGAAGCAGTGCAGCAGCGGCGTGAGGTAGATGTCCAGGTAGCGCCGCAGCCAGACCTCGGGCGCCAGGCCCGACCGCGCGATGAGCGCGGCGGCGAAGGAGCCGCCGTCGCGGTCGACGTGCAGCAGCGACGCCATGGTCGCCGGCCGCTCACCGGCCGCCAGCCGGGGCACGGGGCTCTCCCGCCACAGCGCGGCCAGCATCTTGCGGTACGGGGAGCCCTTCGGCGCGACGGCCTCGTAGGTCTCGTGGCGGTAGCCGACGGCCGCCCGCTCCCGGATCACCGACAGGCCGGTGCCGCGCAGCACCTCGTCCCGGGCGATCAGGTCGGCGACCCAGTCGTTGATGGCCGGGGTCGCCTCCATGTAGGCGGCGGACAGGCCGCGCATGAAGCCCATGTTCAGCACCGACAGCGCCGTCTTCACGTAGTGCTTGGCGGGGTCGCTGGTGTTGAAGAAGGTACGGACCGACTGCTGCGCGAGGTACGTGTCGTCGCCGTACCCCAGGCAGACCAGCCTTCGCCGCGCGACCTCCGCGGCGAAGGTCACCGAGAGCTTGTTCCACCACTGCCAGGGGTGTACGGGGATCAGGCGCACCTCGTCCAGGGACAGCCCGGCCTCGGCCAGCGTGGCGGCGAAGCGGCGCAGGGTGGCCTCGCCCAGCTCGCCGCGGATCAGCCCGTCGTAGTCCAGGTCCGCGCTCGCGGTGAAGACGGCGCGGTCCCGGCGGGCGGCCAGCCAGACCAGGCGGACGGGGGCGGCGGCCTCCGGGGCGTACGCGCGGTACTCGGCGGCGTCGAAGCCCAGCCTGCCGCTGTTGGCCACGAAGCACGGGTGGCCCTCGGTCATGCCCGTCTCGACGCGCTGGAAGTCCGCGCGGCACAGCTCGGCGGCGGGCGTGTGCGGGGCGGCGAGCTTGAAGGCGGTACTGGCCAGGGTGGAGCTGATCTCCTCCAGGTACACCGGCAGCACGCGGTCCGACAGGCCCAGCGCGGCGCGGTGCTCGACGAAGAAGCCGAGCGCGTCCAGGGGCAGCTCGGCCCCGTCCGCCGTGCTGTGGCGCGCGATGCTGTCCGCGTCGATGTGCCAGTGGTCCAGGGCCAGCACGCGGGCCGCGAAGCGGTGCTCGGTCGAGCCGTCGTCGCTCCGTACGGCGTAGTGGCCGCGGCCGGTGAGGCGTGCGGGGACGAGCAGCCGCTCGTGCGCGAACTCGGCCAGGGCCTTGCGCAGCAGGTGGCGGGTGGCGCGCTCCCACAGCCCCGGGGTGAGGTGGGCGACGGCGGCGGCGGGGGTGAGGCCGGGGACGGCGGGGGGCGTCGGGGCGGGGGCCTGGGCCCGGGGGTCGGCCGGGGCCGAGGTGCCCGCCGGGGCTGCGGAGTCGGCCTGGGCCGGGGATCCGGCCGGGATCGGGGTGTCGGCCGGGATCGGAAATTGGATTGTCAAAATCTGTCACTCCTTAAGTGATCGTGCTTCGGTGTCCCGTGCCGTCCCCTCGCCGGCTCCCGTCCCCTGTCATCCGTCCGCCACCGCGGCGCGGTACTGCTCACGCGTACAGGTGCTCAGGAGGGCGTCCTTCTCCGGCTTCGCCACGGCGCCGGCCACCTCGAAGCCGACCGCCGCGTTGAGCGCGTGGACCGCCGTGTTGCGCACGTCCGGCTCGACCACCACCCGGCGCACCGCCCGGTCCGCGAACAGCAGCTCCATCACCGTGGTGATGACCGCGCGGGTGAAGCCGTGCAGGGGCGTGTCGGCCGGCGCGCACAGGAAGTGCATCCCGATGTCGCCCTCCCGCGCGGGGTACAGCCCGGCCAGCTCCACCCGTGCGGGGTCGTACCGCTCCACGAGGAAGGCCGGGCGGCCCTCGTACAGTCCGATGAAGGCCTCGTGGTGCGGGTGCGCGTCGATCTCCCGGTACGCGTGCCCGACCGCCGCCACGTCGCAGTCCTGCATCAGCCAGAAGGCCGCCTTCGGATGCGTCACCCAGCCGTGCACGAGCGCGGCGTCGGCGGCCGGGTCGAGGCGGCGCACGGCGAACTCGCCCAGCCGGTCGTCCCTCCGAGCGAAGACGATCCCGGTCACGAGTACGAGCCCTCCGGCGCGGCGGCGTGCGGCTCCTCTGGAGAGCACACCTCGAAGGGGTCGGCGGGCGGTGCCCCGGACGCGGCCTGACGGGAAACCACCGCCCGCGCGGGCGCTCCCGCTGCCGCGGGTGCCCCGGTCTCCGCCGGCGCCCCGGTCTCCGCGGGCGCCCCGGTCTCCGCGGGCGGCTCGGTCTCCGCGGGTGCCGCGAAGTCCTGGAAGGCGATGGACCGCTCCACCGGGTACCGCTCGCGGCCCAGCATCTCGCGGATGATGCACGAGTTGCGGTACGCGGCCATGCCCAGGTCGGGCGCTGCGAAGCCGTGGGTGTGCAACTCGGCGTTCTGCACGAAGATCTCGCCTCCGGCCGTGTCCACGCTGTAGTTGCGGGCGACGGCGAAGCGGCCCGCGGAATCCCGGGCGATGCGGTGGCGGACGGGCTGGAGGAAGTCCGGCACCTGGTAGTGGTAGCCGGTCGCCAGCACCAGCCCGCGCGTGGCGAGGAGGAAGTCCTGGCCCTGCTCCTCCTGCCGCAGGCCGAGTGTGTACGTGCCGCTGGCGGCGTTGTACGAGGCCGCGCGCAGCGCGGTGTTCGTCATCAGGCGGGTGCGGCAGGGACCGGCGAGGCTCTTGGTGTAGAGCAGGTCGAAGATGGCGTTGATCAGCTCGGAGTTGATGCCCTTGTAGAGGTTCTTCTGCGAGGCGTTCAGCCGCTCGCGCGTGGCGGGCGGCAGCGCGTGGAAGTAGTCCACGTACTCCGGGGAGGTCATCTCCAGGGTGAGCTTGGTGTATTCGAGCGGGAAGAAGCGCGGCGAGCGCGTGATCCAGTTGAGCTGGTAGCCGCGCGTGTCGATGTCCTGGAGCAGGTCGTAGTAGATCTCGGCGGCGCTCTGGCCGCTGCCGACGACCGTGATGCTGTCCTTCTCCCGCAGCGCGGGCCTGGCCTGAAGGTAGCGGGAGTTGTGCACGACGTCCCCGCCCAGGCTCCGGCAGGCCTCGGGCACGTACGGCGGGGTGCCGGTGCCCAGCACCAGCCGCCGGCCGAGGTGGGTGCGCCGCCGGCCGGTGGCCGTCTCCTCCGCGTGCACGAGGTAGACCCGTTCGGCCTCGTCGTACTCCACCGAGTCGACCCGCTGCCCGAACTGCACGTTGCGGAGTTTGGCGGCGGCCCAGCGGCAGTAGTCGTTGAACTCGGCGCGCAGCGGATAGAAGCTCTCGCGGATGTAGAAGGCGTACAGCCGCCCGCGTTCCTTGAGGTAGTTCAGGAAGGAGTACGGGGAGGTCGGGTCCGCCAGGGTCACCAGGTCGGACAGGAACGGCGTCTGGAGGGTGCTGCCTTCCAGCAGCATGCCCGGATGCCAGTCGAACTCCGCCCGGGCGTCGAGGAACAGGCCGTCGAGCTCCGCGACGGGCTCGGTGAGGCAGGCCAGGCCGAGGTTGAAGGGGCCGACGCCGATGGCGATGAAGTCGTGCGGGGTGGACACGTGGGTCTCCGGGGGTCCGGGCGGGAAGCACAGGTACGGGGCGGTGAGGGGAGCAGCGCGGCGGGCCGGACCGGCAGCCAGCGGGGCCGGGCGGGCGGGCCGCGTGGCGGCGGGCGTCAGCTCGCGCGGGGTGCGGGCAGCCGGGCTTCGGCCGGGGCGTGTTCGGCCAGGTACCGCTCGGCGTGCCCGGCGAGGAGGTCGAGGACACAGGCGATGTCGTGCAGGGAGGTCTCCGGGTTGAGCAGCGTGAACTTGAGGTGGTGCGCGCCGTCGACCACGGTCCCGGCCACCATCGCCTCTCCGGAGGCGGCCAGTGCCTCGCGCGCGTGGAGGTTGGCCCGGTCCACCAGGGCGGGGCTCACCGCGCGCGCGGGCGGCGGGACGTAGCGGAACACCAGCGTGCTCAGCTGCGGCCGGGTGACGACCGTGAACCGCGGGTCGGCGGCCAGCAGCTCCCAGGCCTCGGCGGCGCGGTCGACCACCGCGTCGAACAGCTCTCCGACCGCGTCCGCGCCCATCACCCGCAGCGTCAGCCACAGCTTGAGCGCGTCGAAGCGGCGGGTGGTCTGGATCGACTTGTCGACCTGGTTGGGAATGCGCTGCTCGGCGCTGCGCGCGGGGTTGAGGTAGTCGGCGTGGTAGGTGGCGTGGCTCAGGGTCGTGCGGTCGCGGACCAGGACGGCGCTGGAGCTGACCGGCTGGAAGAAGGACTTGTGGTAGTCGACGGTCACCGAGTCGGCCCGTTCGATGCCGTCCAGGAGGTGGCGGCGGCGGGAGACCAGCAGACCGCAGCCGTACGCGGCGTCCACGTGCAGCCACGTTCCCGCGCGTGCGCACAGGTCGGCGATCCGGGGCAGCGGGTCGATGCTGCCGAAGTCGGTGGTGCCCGCGGTGGCCACGACGGCCATGACGGCCAGGCCCTCGCGGCGGCAGCGGTCCAGCTCGCGCGCGAGCGCGGCGGGCCGCATACGGCGGCGGTCGTCGCAGGGGACCGGGATGACGGCCTCGTAGCCCAGGCCCAGGATGGCGGCGGCCTTGGCGACGCTGAAGTGGCCGCACTCGGAGGCGAGGATGCGCAGCCGGGGCAGGATCTCGGCCTTGGGGGGCGGTCCGCCGGGCGCGGTGGCGGCCTCCTTCTCGACCGCTTTGCAGGCCTCGTCGCGGGCGAGGAGCATGGCGTGCAGGTTGGACTGGGTGCCGCCGCTGGTGAAGACGCCGTCCGCCGCGTCGCCGAGGCCGAGGCGCCCGGCCGTCCACTCGATCAGGCGGCGCTCGATGAGCGTCCCGCCCGCGCTCTGGTCCCAGGTGTCGAGGGAGGAGTTCACGGCGGACAGGACGGCCTCGCCGAGCAGGGCGGGGATGACGACCGGGCAGTTGAGGTGGGCCAGGTAGCGGGGGTGGTGGAAGTAGACGGCGTCGCGGAGGTACACGCGCTCCAGCTCGGCGAGGGCGGCGGCGGAGTCGCCCAGCGGGCGCTCCAGGTCCACCGCGGCGATGTCGGGGGCGAGCCGGGCGGGGGAGACGCCGGTGAACGGCGCCGCGGTCCGGGCCACGGTGGCGGCCACGAGCCCCACGCCGTCGGCCACCGAGCGCCGGTAGCGCTCGGTCGTGCGGTCGTTGAACAGGTGGGCTCTGCCGCCCGTCTCCGCCTGCGCGGATACGGGCTCGGGAGACGGGTCCTCAGCGATGCGCGCGAGGAAGCTCACGTGATCGTCCCTTCTGGTGCGGCGGCGCGGCCCCGCGGCGGGCGGTACCACGGGAGTGGCGGGCGAACGACGCGCGTAGGGGCGCCGCGGGGCGGGCCCGACGGCGTGCGGGTGCCGGTGGCGGCCGTGGCTGTGGCCGTGGTCGGGCGTGCGGGGTGGTGCGGTGGGGCGGTGGAAGCCGGACGCCGGCGGCCGGCGGTCGGCGACAGCGGCCGAACGGATGGCAGATGACAGCCATCCCGTAACACTTGATGGATGACAGATATCGAAATCTGTCAGTCGTCGTCGGATGGCCCGGTGCCGGACACGACCTCCTCGACCAGGTCCTCCTCGGTCGCGCCCTGCCGCCAGTAGCCGGTGAACATCACGGCCCTGCGGTCGAATCCGCGCTCGCGGACGAGATGGCGGCGCACGGCCCGTACGGTCGCGGACTCGCCCGCGATCCAGGCGTAGGGGACGCCGGCGGGCAGGTCGGCGGCGCGTACCGCGTCGAGCGCCAGGTCCGTGCGGGACCCGCGGACGCTGTCCCGGACCAGCCAGGTGATCTCCGCGTCGGCGTCGGTGGGCAGCTCCCGCATGTCCTCGGGGTGCGGGACCTCGATCCAGATCTTGGCCCGGGTGCCGGCCGGCAGCCACGTGAGGATGCCGGCGACGGCGGGCAGCGCGGTCTCGTCGGCGGTCAGCAGCACCCAGTCGGTGCCGGGCGGGGGCCGGAAGTCCACGCCGGCGTTGTCGGCGGCGACCGGCCCGAGGATGACGACGCGGTCGCCGGGCTCCGCGCGCGCGGCCCAGCGCGCCGCGGGCCCGCTCGCCGCCCGCCCGTCAGACGCCCGTCCGTCCGCCGTCCGAGGCGCAGCCGTCCGTCCGGCGGCGCGTCCGTTCACGCCGGGCGCGGGGGTCTGCGGGCCGGTGCCGTGCAGCGCGAAGTCGATGTCCAGCTCGTCCGGTTCGTGCCGCTGCTCGCGGATCGTGTACGTACGCATGATGCCGCGTACGGCCGGGTCCATGGCCCGCCACTCGGCGAACCACTCCTCGCCCGCCTCGGTCGGCACGACGGGCGTGTCCTGGTAGGGGTGCGGCAGGAAGAGTTTGACGCGCTGGTCGCGGCCCCCGGCCGCGAAGTCGCCCAGCGCCTGCCCGCCGAAGGTGATGCGGACCATGGAGTGGCCGACGGCCTGCCGCCGCACGACCCGCAGGTTGAAGAAGCGGAAGGGGACGGCGGTCGCGGCGGGGGATGCTGCGGTGGTCATGGGAGGGGTTCCCTTCGGATTGTCGCGGGGCGCGGGGCGCGGGGCGCGGG
>NZ_JAVSCF010000083.1:388-23149 GCF_031932565.1 Streptomyces sp. B1866 | reverse complement strand
CTCCGCGCCGGCCGCCGCCTCGACGGGGTCGCCGCGGCACGCCGCCCGGAACCAGGAGCCGGCGCCGGCGGGCGGCCCGGCGCAGGGCGGCGGCAGACCCTCGCCGGCCCTGCCGCTGCGCACCGCCCACCCCCGGGCCGAGGAGGACGCCGACCGGCCGCCGCTGCCGCGACGCAGCGGAACCTACCTGGCGCCCGAGTTCTACGAGAACGACTCCGCCTGCGAGGACGACGCCGCCGGTCCCACGCCGGGGCTGATGGCCCGGTTCTCGGAGGGCGTCGCCCGCGCCGACGGGGACGGCCCGCTGGGCTCCACCGTCCACACGAGCTAACCGCACCTCAAGGCACCTCAAGGAGGACATCGATCATGGTGAGTGAAGTGTCGCCGGGCCGGTCAGCCGAACTCGACTGGCTGCTGGCCAACTTCATCGAGCGGATCGCCCACACGCGCAGCGCCGTGGTGGCGTCGAGCGACGGTGTGAAGAAGCACCTGCACGGGCTGACCGCCGACCAGGCGGACCGGCTCAGCGCCATCGCCACCGGCCTGTGCTCGCTGGCGCGGGGGGTCGGCGACTTCGTGGAGCACAGCACGGGCAAGGTGCGGCAGGTGGTCGTGGAGCACGACGACGGGCTGCTGTTCGTGTCGCGGGCGGGCAACAGCGCCGTGCTGGCGGTGCTGGCCAGCCACGAGGCCGACCTGAGCCTGGTCGGCTACGAGATGGCGCAGCTCGTGAAGTCTGTCGCCAGCCACCTGGCCACACCGGTGCGGACCAGCGTGTCCCCCGGTGCGGCTCTGTGAGATGACGGTGAAATGACTGGGTCCGATGCCTACAACAACGAACCGTGGGTCGACGATGACACGCCGGCCCTGCGCCCGTACGCGCTTACGCAGGGGCGCACCCGCCCCACCCAGGAGCTGAGTCTGGCCTCACTGGTCCGGGCCAGCACGAACGCCTCGGCCGACCTGAGTCCCGAGCACGACCAGGCGCTGGACCTGTGCCGGGTGGGGCCGAGATCGGTGGCCGAGGTCGCGGCGACCCTGCGCCTGCCGGTGCAGGTCACCAAGGTGCTGCTGGCCGACCTCATCGACTCCCACACCCTCATCCTCTCGATGCCCGCCCGGGCCGCCGACCCCGCGGACCCGCTGATCCTGGAGGCGCTGCTTGTCGGCCTTCGACAACTCTGACGCGTCACTGACGCCGCTGAAGATTGTGATCGCCGGTGGCTTCGGCGTGGGGAAGACGACCATGGTCGGGGCCGTCAGCGAGATCAAGCCGCTGACCACCGAGGAGACTCTGACCTCGGCCAGCATCGGCACCGACAACCTGCACGGGGTGGAGCGCAAGGCCACCACCACGGTGTCCATGGACTTCGGCCGTATCACCTTCCCCCAGCAGCAGCTGGTGCTGCTGCTGTTCGGCACCCCGGGGCAGCCGCGGTTCTGGTTCATGTGGGAGGACCTGGCGCTGGGCGCGGTCGGTGCGGTGGTGCTGGTGGACACCCGCAGGCTGCTGGACTCCTTCGCCGCCATCGAGTACTTCGAGCTGCGCAAGGTGCCCTTCGTCGTGGCGGTCAACGAGTTCGACGGATCGTTTCGCTACGACCCGAACGAGGTGCGCGACGCACTGGAGCTCAAACCCGACGTGCCGGTGCTGCTGTGTGACGCCCGCACCTCGGCCTCGGCGCGGCGGGTGCTCATCGCGCTGGTCGAGCACGCCCAGCGGATGTCCCTGGCCCAGCGCTCCCCGGCGGCGTACGACGCGCCCGCCCGCTGACGCCGCGCCCCGGTCCGTCCGCCGCCTCCCCCGCCCCCCGCAACCCGCATCCCCTTCCAGATCGGAGCCGACGCATGTCAACCTTCGACACCGACAGCGGCCGCCACCTGCTGACCCCCAACGACGCCAAGGCGCCGCTGCGCGACGCCCGGCTGCGCGAGCTGGGCCTGACCGACCGCGCGGACCCGGAGTTCGACGCGTTCTGCGCCGAGCTGGCCCAGACCGCGGCCCGGATCGTGGGCCGGCCCAACGCGCCGTACGCGATGATCAACTTCATCACGCAGGACCACCAGTTCTTCGCGGGCCTGTACACCCCGCCGAGCCACGACCAGCCCACGCCCGGGACGAGCGCGGAGGGCGGCCCGGAAGTCGGCCGGATCATGACCCTGGACCAGGGGTACTGCCCGCACGTGGTCGACCGGGGCAAGGCCCTGGTGCTGCCGGACGTGTGCGCCTACCCGCGGTTCGCCGGCAACGAGGTCGTCGACCACATCGGCATCCGCACCTACCTGGGCGCGCCGCTCATCGACACCCAGACGGGTACGGCCCTGGGGACCATCTGCGTGGTGGACACCGAGCCGTGCCCGTGGGGCCGGGAGGGGCTGGCGTTCATCAAGGACCGCGCGGAGCAGGTCATCCAGCTCATTCAGCGCCGCGCGGGCTGACGTCCTGACCGCGGCCTCGTCGCCCGGCGCCGGGTGAGGTGACCCGGCGCCGGGCGACGCGTGGCCGCTACACCGGCGCCGGTACGGTCCCGGGTGCCGGGACGCCCGCCTCCGGAAGCCCGCTCGCCGCTTCCGTGGGGGCGGCCAGCCGCTCCGACCACTGGCCGTGCGGGAGGCCGAGGGCCACCTCGGCCAGCCGCAGCCGCTGTACGTCGGAGGTGCCGGCCGGCGCGAAGATGTGGAAGGCGTCCCGCAGGAACCGCTCGACGGGCCGGTCGGTGTACAGCCCGGCGGCGCCGTGCACCTCCATCGCCTCGCGCGCGGAGTCCATCGCGTACTCGACGTTGACGAGCTTGGCGTTCTGCAGCTCGGCGTCGCAGGGCAGGCCGCGGTCCAGCAGGTGCACCGCGTGGTAGGCCGCCAGGCGGGCGGTCATCAGGCGGGACTGCATGGCGCCGAGCCGCTGCTTGACGGTGGCCAGTTCGGCCAGGGGCTTGCCGTAGCGGATCTGCCGCGCGGCGAAGGCGGCCGTCTCCTCCACGATCGCCTGGTGGATGCCCAGGGAGACGGCGGTCAGGTTCGGCCGGCCGTACAGCACGCTGGAGGAATACGCCACGGCGAGCCCGTCGCCCTCGCGGCCGAGCCGGTTCGCGGCCGGCACCCGGCAGTTGTCGAAGATGATCTCGCCGAAGCTGAAGCCGTGCAGGCCCATCGCGGTCTGCTGGGGGGCCAGCGAGCAGCCCGGCCGGTCGGCCTCGACCAGGAACGCCGACAGGCCTTCCGAGCCGCGCCCGGTGCGCACCACGACGCCGTGCAGGTCGCCGACGTGGCTGTTGCCGACGAACACCTTGCAGCCGTTGAGGATGTAGTCGTCCCCGTCGCGCCGCGCGGTCGCGGACATGCCCAGCACGTGGCTGCCCGAGGTGGGCTCGGTGACGGCGATGGTGGGCAGGCAGTCGCCGGCCGCGATGGCCGGAAGCCAGGTGTTCTTCTGCCTCTCGTCGCCGAAGTGCACGATTTTGGCCACGCCGAGCTGCGAGGCCTGGACCATGGCGCCCATGGCGCCGGCGGCCCGGGACAGCTCCTCGATGATGATGGTTTTGGCCAGGTGGCCCATGCCCATCCCGCCGTACTCGGCGTCGATGGTGACGCCGATCCAGCCCTGGCGCGCGATGAGTCGCGACAGCTCGCGATGCACGGTTTTGGAGGCTTCCATCTCCGGTATTCGGGGCCGTATGTGGGTGTCGGCGAATTCCCGGACGCGTGCCCTGAGCAGGCGGTGTGCGTCGGTACTGAAGTAGCCGTCCATCATGTGTGGGCTAGCCCTGCCTTCCTCGCGAGTCGCGTGTCACTGAACGTGACCGCCCTGGTGGTGCGCCGACGCACGTGCGGTACGGGCGCAGGCCGAGGACTCTCGTCTCATGGGTGAGTCATGGTGAGTCGTCGTGAGGGAATCAATCGACGTGTCGACATGGCCGGGATTGATGGGTGAGCGTGACCACGCTCAGCCCGCGCCGGCGCGCGGGCGGTCCGGAGCCTGATGTCCCGGCGGCCTCACGCGGTGGGGGTCACCTCACGGGTCCGGTCGGCCTGGCACAGCGCCGGTCTGACGGTCGGCGGGCACGGTCGACATCGGTCTCAAGCACAGTCACGGTCGCTCATTCTCGTAGGCGGACAGATGAAGCGGGCCGATATTCGGTCAGGCGCACTCACCCCCTCGGTCCCGGGGAGGTGAGGCACAGGAGTTACGGTGACGATTTATCGCCGTCGTTGCAGCACCGCTTTGCGAGCGTTCCAATATCGTTTGGAACCTTTGTCAACAGACGCTGGTGCCCGTATTTGACACGTTCCATCACTCATGTCGCCTTGCGCCGGTCAGTGCGGGCCGGCGGAAGCGACCATGGAACGATCCCGAGGCGTTCTGGCAACGACCTCCGGGACCCTGCAAGGGGCTGGAACGTTTCCCCGGCGGCCACCTCGTCCGTCGCAGGCGCCCCCTGAGTCACTTCTCGGCCATCTATCGATGTGTTCCGGCCATTGATGCCTACCTGTTTCCCGGAAGGCCAGGCGGCAACGCGTCGGATCCGGCGCGTTCGGCGATCAGACCTGGGGGTCGTGGCCCCAGTTCATGAGCGCATAGCGCCACCGGGTCCCGCCGACGTCGCCTTCCGGCCGCTGAGCCAGGTGGCGGTGGACGTATCCCACCACCTTGCGCATGTGGGCGAGGTCGTCCTCGGTGAGATCGGACGTCTTCGTTCTCAGCAGTCGCACGATCCGCCGCCCGGAGGCGTGCCCGACGCTCTCGCCGCCGGCCTTCTTCTGGCCCACACTGAGCGACTCCTCGGTGCGGAGCCACTGTTCCAGCCGGCGCGGCGAGAGGTTGACGGCCTCGCGGAACTCCCTGACCGTCTCCTCCGGCGCGGCGCCGCCGCGGGCCGGGCTCATGACCGCCGGTCGCCCTTCTTGTGCAGGACCTGGGGCCGGTGGACCGCCCTCTTGCCGGACTTCGCGCTCTCCACCTCGTACTGGGGCTTCTCCCGCGACGCGTCGACCGTGCGGCCGCCTGCCCGGGTGCGCTCGGTGATCTTGCGGACGACCGTCCCGAGCGCGGTGCTGCCGTGGATCCGCCAGGTCACCTTGTCGCCCCTGCGCAGCTGCTTGTCCTTCGACATGCGAGCGCCCCTTTCCGTCTCGTCCCGTCGTGCCGCCTGTCGCGGGCACGCGGGACGAGTGCCCGCCAGGGGCCGGTGGACGCAGCGCCCGGCCGCGGATCCGGGCCCGTACGGACCCGGAAAGACGCCGCGCGGGGGTCTGTCCGGAGGGCTAGCGCGCCAGCGCGAAGACCGCTCCGGCCACCGCGGCTCCCAGGGCCGCACCGGCGACGACCTGCGCCGGCGTGTGGTCCCGCAGCGCGACCCGGGACCATCCCACCATTGCGGTGAGCGGAGCGCACGCCAGCGCCCACGGACCGTAGGCGAATGCGAGGATCACGACGCTGCCGCAGGAGACCGCGGCGTGGACGGACACCTTCCAGGCCACCGTGATCGCCATGAGCACGACGAGTGTCGCGGCCATGGCCGCGACGAGGGCCACCATCTCCGGCGGCGCGCCGAGCAGCGCCATGGACAGCGTGCCCGCGGCGACCGAGCAGACGACGAAGACCAGCACGGCCAGGCGCTGCCGCCGCACGCCCACGTGCCGGTCGGCCCACCGGCCGCGGCGGACCCCGAAGCGGATGAACAGCACGGGCAGGACGGCCGCGAACACGGTCGCGTACAGCCCCCAGCCCGCCCCGGCCGCGCCGTCGGCGCGCCAGCCCACGGCCAGGGTCAGCGGAACGATCCAGTTCTTCGGCTCCAGGCCGTCGGTGACGAGGCGGGCGACTCGGCGCCGGGCCGGGGCCCTGCCGACAGCCGCCGCGCCGCCGGTGGCCTCGGCGGTGCCGGTCGTGTCGGTGGTCACTGCGCCGCCGTCTCCCGCCGGGAGCCCCCGGAGTCAGGCCCGGCGCCGGGCCCGGTGCCGGTCGGCCCGGACGAACCGGGAGAGCCGGGAGAGCCGGGCGAGCCCTCCAGGCGGGCGGCGGCGAACCGGCGCACGGTCTCGCCGCGCCGGGCGGCCCCGACCGCGCGCAGCCAGCGGGCCTCGGCGTCGAGGTCCACCGCGTCGCCCGGCGCGCCGGGCTGCCGCTCCACCAGGTCGACCGGCGGACGGCCGGCGAGCTTGGCGCGCCGGGCCGTCTCCAGCCAGCAGGCCTCGGCGGTCGCCCGCGCGGACGCGGTGCCCGGGCCCGCGCCCCGCCCGGCCGCGGCGGCCTCCCGCCGCAGGTCGGCCGTGGCGTAGGGGTGCAGCGCGAGGACGGCGTCGCGGATCTCCACCACCCGGCGGTGCAGCCGCATGCGCAGCTCCCTGCGGCGCAACTCCTCGTCCAGGACGACCTCGGGCACGGCCGCCGTCAGGTCGCGCCACAGCGGTCGCAGCCGCCACAGGTACCAGCCGTGCCGGGCGCCGCGCCAGGCCACGCCGACGGCGGGCACCGAGCTGCCCACCACAATGAGGCCGATGGCGAGCAGTTTCATGACGTCGGTGACGCCGCCGGCGCGCGCGTCGCTGCCGGAGCCGACGGCGCCGGTGAGCCGCAGCAGCAGGTAGCCCGCCCGGCACAGCGCGTACAGTACGCCCGCGGCCGTGCCCGCGCCCAGCAGCCGCAGGCCGGTGCGCAGCCAGCCGGCGCCGGCGTGCCGGCTGGAGCCCCAGAACAGCCAGGTAGCCACGGCCATGGCCGTGCCGAGGTAGGCGAGCCACACCGTCTGGTAGGCGGTGGCGATGCCGGAGCCGGCGCTGCGCTCGAAGAAGTCGACGTCCTCGTCGGCGCGCGGCACGAAGGCGAACAGGACGCCCATCGCCGCCATGGCCGCGCCCGCCGCGCCCAGCCTCACCCGCGCTCCGGCGCGCTCCTCGGGCCGGGTGATGACGACGACGAACTCCAGCACCGAGGCCGCGGCGACGATGCCCAGCGCGTGCTTGAGCAGGGTGGAGAGGTTGTTGACGCCGACGGCGCCGTCGATGGCGCGCATCACGTCCGGTACGCGCAGGGTCATCGCGCCGGTCAGCGCGGCGAAGGCGGCCCACAGCGTGCGCTGCCGGGCGGAGCGCACCGCCGAGGGCGCGCGCCACAGGGCCACCGCCCACAGCAGGACCAGGACAGCGTTCTCCACCGGGCCCTCCTCACGGCCGGTCGTGGCGGATGGGGTGGCCGAGGGCGTCGTTGAGCCGGTGCAGCACGCCGGCCGCCCGGCCGCCGCCCGACGCCCGGTCGGACGTGGCCTCCTGGGCGAGGATGCGGCCGCTGAGGATGGTCGCGAGGAGTTCGGCGTCCTTCTCCTCGTTGTCGCTGTAGCTGGTGCGACCGAGGATGTGCAGGACCTGGTCGAGGTCCAGCTCGTCGTCCCCCTCGCCCAGACCGTCCAGACCGTCCAGTCCGGCCAGACCGGCCAGACCGTCCGCCCCGTACGCGGCCGCACCGCCGGTGGGGCCTTCCAGCAGGCGGCCGGCGTACGCGGGCCGCTCCGCGTCGGGCGCGCCGTGCCCCAGCAGCAGGTGGGCCAGCTCGTGCAGCACGATGTGCAGCTTGTGCAGGGCGCTGGTGGCGGGCTCGTAGAAGATCAGGTCCGCCTCCCGGGTGGCCACCCACACGCCGCACGGCATGCTGGCGTCCGGGGCCCCTTCCAGCGGCACCAGCCGCAGCGGGCGGCCGCGCCGGGCGGCGACGCGGTCGCACAGGGTGTCGAGGTCGAAGGGCCGGGGTATGTCGAGCGTGTCGGCGACGGCCTCACAGCGAGTCCGGCGTCGCGTCTTGTACATGCGTACCTCGCTGACCGAAATGCGCGGTCCCGGTCCGCTCCGTCCCGTCCGGTCGGTTCGCCGGGCGGAGGGCATACCGGGGTCGCAGCCTATGCAGGGTCGCGGCCGGTCCTCAAGGCGGTGCCGCGCGCGCCGCCGGGATCCGGCCAGCCGGGCGCGGGGCGCGCGGCGCGGCGCGGCACGGCAGGGCTGCACGGTCCGTCACGCTCTCCTGACGCGCCCGGCCCGCGGCGCGGCGGCCGGGGTCTCGGGCAGCCCTTCGAGCCGTCGGGCCTGCTCGATCACGCCGCGGATGGCGCGCAGGCTGTCGGCGGACAGCCCGTTCATGCGTACGGCCACGTCCCGTACGTCGCCGTCCTGGAGGATCTCCGCGAGCTCGCGCTGGGACCGGGTCAGCTCGACCCGCTCCTTGACCCGGGCCAGCTTGGCGTCGACCCGGCTGGCGACGGCGTCGTCGAAGAAGTACGTGACGGGCACGCCGAAGAAGCCCGCGATCACGGTGAGGGTGCTCACCTTGGGGTCGGTGATCTCGCCCTTGCGGATCTTCTGGATGGTGGCGTGGGAGACGGTCGGCCCGTCGGGCCCGGCCTTCTTCCTGATCCCCTCCGCGATCTCCATGTAGCTCAGCGGCCCGCGGTCCGCGGGATGGAGCGTGGTGATGAGGTGATCGAGCTTCTGCGCGATGGTGCGCCCGTTCGCGGGAGTCACCTCGTCCACCTGATCGCTCCTCGCGGTCGGCCACGGGCCACGACGGCCGTGGTCCATCACCTCAACTTTACGGGGTTCGGACCCTCCAGGGACAGCGTAAAGTTTGGTTGACATTGCCCGCTCGGGGTGCCATATTGAATGCGGCCCGTAAAACAAAGTTGACGCTGCCGCGGCGTACGGGACGGGGGTGCTTACGCCGCGGCCGTCGGCGGACCGGGGGGAGCGGGCCGAGCGGGGGCAGCCCGGTGCGAGCGCACGCGGCTGCCCCCCGCGGAGCCCGGGTCGCGTGACGTGACCCGGGCTCCGCCGCGTCCCGCCCGCCGCGTCCGGGCAGCCGTGCGTCCCGGTCCCGCGCGTACGGGCGCTCTGCCCGCCGGGCCCGGCCGTCCACGCACGAGCCTCGCGCGTACGGGCGTCTCGCGTACGCGCGGGCCGTCCGCGTACGGCCGCCCGCCGAGCGCCAGGGCCGGCCACCGCCCGCCGCCCGTCCTCCGCCGTCAGGCCTCCGGCGCGCCCGTGCCGCCGTCCGGCCGCCGGGCCGCCGGAGCGGATCGCTCGGCCGGGGCGGCCGGGGCGGCCTGGGCGGGCGGCACCGCCGGTACCGGCAGCAGCGGCAGCCGCAGCGCGCCGTACGCGCCCTCCGGCACCGCCGGCCGCCGCGGCGCCACGGCCGCCACCGGCCGGTACCCCTCGCCCTGCNCGGCGCCACGGCCGCCACCGGCCGGTACCCCTCGCCCTGCGCCGGGCGCGGGTCGGCCTCGCCCTTGTTGGGCCACATCGACAGGGCCCGCTCCGCCTGCGCGGTGATGGTCAGCGACGGGTTGACACCCAGGTTGGCGGTCACCGCCGCGCCGTCCACCACGCTGACGCCCGGGTAGCCGTACAGCCGGTGGTACGGGTCGACCACGCCGTGCTCCGGGCTGTCGCCGATGGGGCAGCCGCCGAGGAAGTGCGCGGTCATCGGCATGTCGAAGATCTCTCCGACGCTGCCGCCCGCGAAGCCGTTGATCGACGCGGCCAGCGCCCGGGCGCCCTCCTCGGCGGCCGGAATCCAGTTCGGGTTCGGCGCGCCGTACCCCTGCCGGGAGGTGAGCCTGCCCTTGCCCAGCCCGGTCTTCTTCAGCGAGACGGTGAGGGAGTTGTCCAGCGACTGCATGACCAGGCCGATGATGCTGCGCTCCGACCAGCGGCGCCGGTCCAGCGACATGGCGAACACCACCGGGTGGCGCACGACCGTGCCCAGGTACCGCAGCCAGCGCGGGCCGCGCCCGGCGCCGGGCACCTGCTGGATGCTGAGCAGGCCCATGGCGTTGGACCCCTTGCCGTAGCGGACGGGCTCGATGTGGGTGTGCTCGTCCGGGTGCACCGAGGAGGTGATGGCCACGCCGCGGGTGAAGTCGGCCCGCTCGCCGTAGCGCCGGTCGGTGGTCTGCGCGCCGACCAGGGCCTCGGAGTTGGTGCGGGTCAGCTCGCCGAGCCGGGCGGAGATCCGCGGCAGGTGGCCGCCGTCGCGCATCCGGTGCAGCAGGGTCTGCGTGCCGTACGTGCCGGCCGCGACCACCACCCGCGCGGCGGTGAGGGTACGCGCCCCGGCCTTGCGCGGGTTCCGGGTGCGCGCGCCGGTGCGGCGCACGTCGACGGCGAAGCCCTCGGACAGCGGCCGCAGGTGGGTGACGGTGGTCAGCGGGTGGATCTCGGCGCCGCCGCGCTCGGCGAGGTAGAGGTAGTTCTCGGTGAGCATGTTCTTGGCGCCCAGCCGGCAGCCGGTCATGCACGAGCCGCACTCCACGCAGGCGCGCCGGCTCGGCCCGGCCCCGCCGAAGTACGGGTCGGGCACCTCCGTGCCGGGCGCGACCCGCACGCCCTCGGCTCCCTCTTCCACGGCGTCTTCGCCGTCCCCGAAGAAGACCCCCACCGGCGCCAGGTGGAAGGTGTCCCCGCAGCCCATCGCCTCGGCGGCGGCCTTCAGGTGGACGTCGGACGGGGTCGTGGTGGGGTTGGTCCGCACGCCCAGCATGCGCCGCGCCTGGTCATAGAAGGGCGCGAGTTCCGCCTGCCAGTCGGTGATGTGCCGCCACTGCCGGTCCTCGAAGAACGCCCTGGGCGGTACGTAGAGGGTGTTGGCGTAGTTCAGCGAGCCGCCGCCGACGCCCGCACCGGCGAGGATCAGCACGTTGGCCAGCACGTGGATGCGCTGGATTCCGTACAGGCCCAGCGCCGGGGCCCACAGGTAGTCGCGCAGGGCCCAGGACGTCTTCGGCAGGTCCTCGGCCGCGAATCTGCGCCCGGCCTCCAGCACGGCGACCCGGTAGCCCTTCTCTGTCAGCCGCAGGGCCGAGACGGAGCCGCCGAAGCCCGAGCCGATCACGATCACGTCGTAGTCGAAGGCGGGCGCGCCGTGCGGGGCGGGGTCCGTGCTGCTCATGAGGCGGCTCCTGCTGGATGGCTCTGGATGGCTCGGGGTTGGCCCGGGGTGGCCCGGGGTGGCCCGGGAGTGCTCGGGGCGGGGCCGTGGCGCGGGCGGCCCCGCCGGGACGGCAGGGGCGCGCGGTGGGTGCCGCGCGGGCCCGTACCGGCCCGCGGGCCGGGCGCCACGGGTGCCGGGAGCACCGGGGATGCGGGCAACCGTAGGCCGGGCCGCGCCCGGCGCGCGATGTGCGGGAGCCCAAGGCACCGCGGCGGACTGTGCCGCGAGGCACCTCCGAAGGTAGGTTTCGGCCATGGAGTCGACCGGTCCGGTGGCCGCCGAGTGGATACGGCACGTCGCCGAGCAGATCGCCGCCGAAGTGGACGAGCTGCTGCCCACCGTGGACGAGGCGATCTTCAAGGTGGCGCCGGTGCTCGCCGACGACCCCACCCTGGCCGCCGAGAGCCGCGCCAGCAGCCGGGCGAACGTGGTGCGCTGGCTGACCGCCATGCGGGTGCACCCCGGCGAGCCCCTGTCCCGGGACGCCCCGCCCGAGACCCTGGACCTGGCCCGCACGCTGATCCGGCGCGGCGTGGAGTTGCAGTCCCTGGTGCAGTCCTACCGCACCGGGGTGAACGTGGCGTGGCGGCGGTGGATGGACGTGGCCGCGGCCACCATTCCCTCCCGCGGCGACCTGGTCGACGTGCTCCAGGCGTCGTCGACGCTGATGTTCGCCTACGTCGACGGCGCGCTGGACGCGGTGCTGACGCAGATGGAGCAGGAGCGCGGGGATCTGCGCTCCGGCGCCGTGGCCCAGCGCGCCGAGACCGTCCGGCTGCTGCTGGACGGCGCGCCGATCAGCCTGGAGCGGGCCAACCGGCGCCTGGGCTACGACCTGGCGGCCCGGCACACCGCCGCCGTGCTGTGGGCCGAGCCGCCCGGCGCGGGCCAGGGCGTCCTGGAGCAGGCGGCGGCCGTGCTGGCGGTGGCCGCGCGCGCCCGCCGCCCGCTGACGCTGCCCGCGGGCACCTCGACGCTGTGGGCGTGGATCGCCACCCACGAGGAGCCCGACTGGGCGGCCCTGCGGGCGGCGCTGGCCGAGCACGCCCCGCCGAACGTGCGGGTGGCGCTCGGCCCGCCCCGGGAGGGCATCGCCGGGTTCCGCCGCGGCCACACGGCGGCCGTGGCCGCCCAGCGGCTGCTGGCGGGCACGCCCCGGTCCGACCAGCTCACCGCCTACCACGAGATCGAGGTGGTGGCCCTGGCCGGCCGCGACCAGGAGCAGACGCAGGAGTTCACGGCCGGGGCGCTCGGCCCGCTGGCCGGTGCCGGGGCGGGCCTGGAGACGCTGCGCGACACGGTGCGGGTCTACCTGGACGAGGGCGGCAACGCGCCGCGCGCCGCCCGCCGCCTGCACACCCACCGCAACACCGTCCTGCACCGCGTGGCGCGCGCCGAGGCGCTGCTGGGCCACCCGGTCGGCGAGCGGCGGCTGGCGCTGGCCCTGGCGCTGGAGCTGGTCCACCGGCTCGGCGACCGCGCCCTGCCCCCGGCCCCGCCCTCCGCCTGAGCCGCGCCGCGCGGCTCGCCCCGCGCGGGGCGAGCCCCCGGGCCGTACGCGCACGTACGCGCCTGTGGGGGCCGGTGCGGCGTACGGGCCGGACAGGGACCTTTGAGAGTATGCGTCTGGCAACCCGCGCGGGCCCCGACCGGCCCGTACGGCCGCCGCGACCGCACCCGCGACGCGCACCGCCGCGGGACCGCACCGGGAGGGGAGACGCCCATGACCAGGCCGACCGAGCCGACCACGCCGCCAGGCGGGCGCGGGCCGGGCGCCCAGGACGCCGTGGAGACCGTACGGGTCCGCCGCGCGGGCCGGGCCGGGTTCCTCGTCCTCAACCGGCCCCGCGCGCTCAACGCCCTCGACCACGGCATGATCCGCCGCCTGCACGCCGCGCTGGACGCGTGGGAGCGGGACCCGGCGGTGGCCGCCGTCGTCGTCACCGGCGAGGGCGAGCGGGGCCTGTGCGCGGGCGGCGACATCCGGAACATGCACGCGGACGCCGTCGCCGCCGGCGGCGCCGCCTCCCGGGACTTCTTCCGCGACGAGTACCGGCTCAACGCCCGCGTCGCCCGGTATCCCAAGCCGTACGTGGCACTCATGGACGGCATCGTGATGGGCGGCGGCGTGGGGATATCCGCGCACGGCGGCGTGCGGGTGGTCACCGAGCGGACGGCGCTGGCCATGCCGGAGACCACCATCGGTTTCGTGCCGGACGTCGGCGGCACGTACCTGCTCAGCCGGATGCCGGGCGAGACCGGCACGCACCTGGCGCTGACCTCGGCGCGGATCGGCGCGGGCGACGCGATCGCCGGGGGCCTGGCCGACCACTTCGTGCCCTCCTCACGGCTGCCCGCGCTGGTGGCGGCCCTGGCGGACGGCGAGCCGGGCGCGGCGGTGGCCGCCGTGGCCGAGCCCGCGCCGCCCGGAGAGCTGGCCGCCCACCGCGCGTGGATCGACGCCTGCTACGCGGCCGACACCGTGGAGGAGATCGTCGCGCGGCTGCGGGACGCCGGCGTACCGGCCGCCAAGGAGGCCGCCGGCCTGCTCGCGGAGAGGTCGCCCACCGCGCTGAAGGTCACCCTGCGGGCGCTGCGCCGGGCCCGCCGCCTCGGCTCGCTGGAGGCGGTGCTCGACCAGGAGTACCGCGTCTCCTGCGCGTCCCTGTCCTCGCCCGACCTGGTGGAGGGCATCCGCGCCCAGGTGATCGACAAGGACCGCGCGCCGCGCTGGTCGCCGCCGTCGCTGGCGGCGGTGGCCGAGGCGGACGTGGAGCGGTTCTTCGCCCCGCTGGGCGAGCGGGAGCTGGGCCTGGCGCCGGGCGCCGCGGCCGGGTAGCGCCGCCTCGGGCCCGGCGGTCAGTGCGCGGGGACGCCGGGCCAGGTGAAGGTGGCGACGGACCCCGCCGGCAGCCGGTAGGAGAAGGACCTGCCGTCGTCGGTGACCGAGAACGTACGGCCGGTGTCGTCGGCGTTGAGGACGACGCTGACGCGCGTGCCGTCCGGGTTCTCGAAGGTCACGTTCTCCAGCCCGGCCGGGCCGCGCACGGTGGAGGCGATGCGGTGGGCGCCCGGGCGCACGAACTTCGACACGTGCCCGAGGGCGTAGTACTCGGTGTTGCGGCGCACCGAGGAGCCGTCGATCTCCACGACGCCGTTGCAGTCCCGGCACCAGCCGAAGCCGGGGCGGCCGTCGGGGTCGAGGGCGAGGTTCCACAGGACGACGGTCTCCGAGCCCTCGCGCAGCGGCCGGATCACCAGGTTCCGCGTCTGCCAGCGCAGCGCCTCGGCGAAGTCCTGGGCGCCGTCGTGGCCGTCGGTGGTGCTGCACTCGGTGAACAGCACCCGCTCCCCCGCCCGCAGCAGGTCCCGCTGCCGCTCCGGCTCGCCGCCGTAGCAGTGGAAGGACGCGCCCGCCACCCGTCCGATGCCCGCCGTCCTGCGCAGCACGTCCAGGGCGTACTCGGCGTGGTTCCAGTTGTGGTCGAAGGCCAGCAGCCGGGTGCCGAGCCCGGCCGCGGTCAGCTTCTCGTCCAGCAGGCGGAACAGCCGCACCTGCTCGCCCGACGACATGCCCATGGAGGGGTAGAGCGTCTCGAACAGCGGCTCGTTGGCGACGGTGAGGTAGTCGACCGGGACGCCCTCGTCCCGGTACGCCTCGACGGCCTCGACCAGGTAGTCGGCATAGTCGGCGTAGTGGTCGGGCTTCAGGTCGCCGCCGCCGAGGCTGCCGCTGTCCTTCATCCAGCCGGGCGCGGTCCAGGGCGAGGCCATGACGGTCAGGCCGGGGTTGATCGCGCGGGCCCGGCGCAGCAGCGGAAGGATCTCCCGCTTGTCGCGGTCGATGGAGAACAGGCCGGGGAAGTCCTCGTAGGAGTAGTACGGCAGGTGGGCGACGAAGTCCGTGCCGCCGAAGGGCTGGCGCAGGAAGTCCAGTCCGATGCCGTCGCCGTCGGCGGAGAACAGGTCGTGCAGCAGTGCCTCGCGCGTGTCCTCGGGCAGCCGGGCGATCAGGTGCGCCGACGCCTCGGTGAGAGAGCCGCCCATGCCGGTGAAGCGCTGCCGGGGCCGCCCCGCGTCCACGTCGATGGCCGTGCCTCGCCGGGCGCTGCCGAAGGGCGCGTCCTCGGCCCTGGCCAGCTTCCGGCCGCCGTCGGGCGTGGTGATCCACACCTGCGCCCTGGTCGCGGCGGCCTGGGCCGGGAAGGCGGGGGTGTAGCCGACGACGGCCAGCGCGAGGGCGGTCGCGGCGGCGGCGAACCGGGCGGTGGGGCCGGGGGACCTGACGGCGCGCGGCGCGCGGGCACGCGTCCCACGCGCGAGTGAACGCAGTTTGAAGGGGGGCACGTTGGCGCTCCTTCCGCGTGAGTGGCCAGGTCAAACCGGTCCGCCCTGGGTGCTCCGCACCGGGCGGCGCCGGTCCGTGGCGCCAGCGGCCGACCCCACCCGACCCGCGCGGGCTCGCGCGGCCGTCGCCGCACGAGGCGCGGCCCAGGCGGCCCGTAGGCCCAGGGGCCCGGACCGCCTCCGCCCGGCGCCCGCCTCGCGGCACTCGGCGCTCCGGACGCGCGGGCACAGCCCCGCGCCCGGGCGGCCGACCGACCCCGGTCCACACCCGCACCCGCTCACTGCCCGGACCCGGCGTCGCCTCGGCGCCACCGCGTCAGCCGGGGCGTACGTACGGCCCCGCACCCGCGGGCCGGGTGACGCCAAGGGCGGCCGTACGGGCCGGACCGTACGGCCGCCCCGCTCAGGACTCCTCGGACGCGCCCTGCCAGACGCCCGCGCGCCGGGGCGTGTCCTGCCAGATGCGCTGGGACGCGGGCTCCAGGTCGGCGGCGACCGACACCGGCACGTCCCAGATCCGGGCCGCTCCCCCGTCCGCGCGGTACTCGGGCCAGCCCGGGTCGCCGCTCGTGGCGAAGGAGGTCCACGCCTTGCGGATCTCCTTGGCCAGCGTCTCCGCCTCGGCGGGGACGGGGTCGCCGAGCACGACGGAGGCGAACTGGTCGCCGAAGGTGCCGAAGGTCAGCGGCAGGTCGAGGGCGTGGCACGCGGCGAGCGCGCCGTCCAGGGCGGGCGTGGCCCAGGTCAGCTCGTATGCCCAGGCACGGCCTGGGTGGTCCTGGGCGCACCACAGCGAGGGCATGCGGAAGAGCGCGTCGGACTGGACGAGCACGTACAGGTCGCGGTCGGAGATGCCCGGGTGGGCGGCGCGGTAGTCGGCGAGGGCGGCCGGCGGCAGGCCGGCCCGCCGGGCGGCGGCCTGCGGGTCCTGCGAGGACGGGTCCTCGTTCAGCGCGAACAGGGTCCACTCGTCGCGGTTGAACCCGGAGATCAGGTCGACCTCGGCGCGCAGCCGCCGCCAGGGCAGGCCGGGGACCACTTCCCCGCCCAGGACCGGCCCGAACGGGGTGACCTGGCCGGAGGCCGCCTGCACGGCGTGGATCGCCTCGGACGGCAGCTGTCCGAACGCCTCGGTTGTGGCGGGCACGCCGACGGCCGCCGCGATCCGCTCGGTGACGGCGCGGGCGCGGCGGGGGGAGAGGTAGGAGTCGGCGGAGCTCTGCGCGATGGTCCGGCGGAACAGGCCGCGTCCGGCGTCCGCCGCGGTCAGCGCCACGACCGAGGTGCCGCCCGCCGACTCGCCGAAGAACGTCACGTTGTCCGGGTCGCCGCCGAACCGGGCGATGTTCTCCCGCACCCAGCGCAGCGCGGCGAGCTGGTCGAGCAGGCCCCGGTTGTCCGGGGCGTCCGGCAGCAGGCCGAAGCCCTCGAAGCCGACCCGGTAGTTCAGCGTGACCACGACCACGCCGGCCCGCGCCAGGTGGGTGCCGTCGTACAGCGGCTGGCGGGCGGTGCCGCCGATGAAGGCGCCGCCGTGGACCCACACCATGACCGGCAGCCCGCCGCCGGACGCGTCGGGGGTCCACACGTTCACGCTGAGGCAGTCGGCGCCGTCGCCGGGCCGCCACGCGGAGGGCGTGCCGGAGAGGAGCGCGACCTGCGGCACGTCGGCGCTGAAGCGGTCGGCCTCCCGCGTGCCGTCCCACCGCTCGGGCGGGGCCGGGGCCTGGAAGCGCGCGGGTCCCTCCAGCGGCGCCGCGTACGGGACGCCCTTGAAGGAGCTGACGCCGTCGCTGTCGGTCCGGCCGCGCACCGCACCGTACGCCGTCCGCGCTGTCGGGTCTGCCAGAACCACGACTCCCCCTCACTCTGGGATGCCAGTTGCAGCCTACACAGTGCCATACCGGCCGGTACGTGTCTGCGGCCGGGGTACGGCGGCTCCCGGGCGGTCCGGGTGCGGGCGTGCGGTCCGCGCGGGACCGGACGGGTGGAACAGCCGGAAGTTCACTCGGACGGCGGTATCGGCATCGCCGGTCACTGCATAGCCCATTAGGTTGATGGAGAGTCCCGGGGACTCTCTGGTGAAGCCGTCGGATTTCCGCAGCACCCGCGCGAGGAGGACCGCTATGTCGCAGGCGACTCAGACCGTGAAGATCCCGGCCGACCGGAAGGTGGAAATACGGACGTACAGCAATGCGCAGTTCAAGCAGAAAGTCACGTTCACCTGTAAGAAAACGGGTTCTCCGGATCAGGTGTGGGAAGTCACCGGCTCCGGGCAGGACAACGCGCCGCTGACCAACAAGGAGATCACGGACGGCATCAAAAAGCTCGACGCGGATACCGCCGAACGCACCCTCGACGTGACGATCAAGCACCAGCCGGACCCGAACGCCGAGGAATGGCCCGACTCGGACACCTATCTGACCAGCTCCACCATGGGTCTGCTGAAGACCCGGGCGATCCTGTCCGAGGACATGGCCGGGCACCCGGACTGCGACAACGACCTCAACGACGCGGTGGTGCTGGTGAGCTGGTGGGAGCCGCCGCAGGAGTGAGGCGGGGCCGCCGCGGGGCGATCGGGACCCGGGGGAATCGGGAGCCCGGGCCCGCCGCCCGCCGGCCGGAGAACGGCCGCGGGGGCGGGCCCGGGCCCGCACGCGCGTACGGACCACGCGGCACGCGCGTAGGGACCACGCCGCTCGCGCGTACGGGCGCGGGGTGCGCGTACGAGCGGCGTGGCGCGCGGCCGTCAGGGCGCCGGGGGCACCTGGAAGCTGGGCCCGCACACGGCCTGCGCTCCGGCGGCCGGGACGGCCGCCGGATCCGGCACCGGCTTCTTGTCGGGGTCCCAGGTGTACGGGCCGGGCTCGGCGGGCTTCTCCTCCGGCGCGGGGAACGCGAACAGCTCCTTGGCCCGCAGCTCGACGGAGTACATCTGCGAGACGGTGCCCTGGAGTTCCTCGGGGTGGCCGTTGAACACCCGGTGCAGGCCCTGCAGGAGGTCGCCGTAGACCCGGTTGAAGCGCTCGGAGGCGCTGCGGGCGAGCGAGTCGGCCGGAAGGCTCTGTGTGACCGGGTCGTCCACCATCGGGTAGACGCCGTCCTCCTCGAAGGGGATCTCCGGGCCGGTGAAGTCCCAGGACCCGTCGTCCTGTTCCGCCAGCTCCCGGCCCTTCACGATCTGCTGGAACCGGTAGTAGTGGGCGGGCTCGCCCCCGTACTCCGGCTTCCCCTGCGCGCCCTCGCCCTGGTAGATGATCTCGTTGATCGCCGCGGTGGCGGTCTTGAGGTCCTTGACCCGGATGAGGTTGCCCGGCGCCCCGCCCGGCCAGTCCACCAGCTGGAGTCCCGGCTTGTCGACAAAGGGATTCCGACCGCTCTTCACCAGGTGGTCCATGCCGAGGATGACCTGCTGGTAGAGCCAGGCGATCGTGTACTTCTTGTACGTGGCCTTCCGGTAGAACTGGAGCATCGGCTCGTAGACGTCCTCCCGCATCGTCTCCGCGCCGACGACCGACCTGGTGTCCGGGTCCTCGTAACCGGTGATCTCACCGTTCTCCACCGTGAGCAGGTGCGGGTGGATCAGCCGGGGAGCCACCTCGTCCTGGGCCATCGCCTTGGGCAGCAGCGGCTCCTCGGGCTGCTCGATGCCCATGAACACCTCGCGGACCTGCTTCTTGGAGCACTTGCGCAGGTGGATCATCAGGTCGGGCAGCACCCCGCCCGGCAGGTGGGCGGGGTAGACCGGGACGAAGCCGGGCCGACCGATCCGGGGCGCGCCGCCCACGGCGTTCATGACGTTGGCCACCAGCGCCATGTGCAGCATTTCCTGCATCACCACGCTGCGCAGGATCCGCCCGACCTCCGGGTTGCGGCCCGGTTTGAGGGAGAACAGGGCGCACAGGTAGGCCGGGATGGTGGAGTGCTCCAGTTCCAGCGCGATCTGGAGGAGCCGCCGCAGGTCGTCGGCGTTGCGGATGCGGGCGAACGGCGGGTCGCCGGGCTCGTTCAGCCAGGCCACGATCGCGTCCCGCCTGCCCGGTGACAGGTCCCGGGTCACCGGCATGTACGCCGGGGACTCGACGGGCACGGTGAACACGTGCTTCAGCCGCTCCCGGTACGTGACGACGTCCCGGTAGCTGCCGAGGTCGACCACGTCCCGCATCGCCGGGTAGAGGTTGGCGTACTGCTGGAGGATCGGGTGCACGTCGGAGACCCAGGAGGTGTCCTCCGGCTTCCGGTACGGGTAGTGGTTCCAGACCAGCACGAACAGCGCGCCGTCGTCGGCGACCACCTCGTTCGGGGACTCGGCCTGCCCCTCCTGGGGTGCGGACGGCTGGTACACCCTGCCGTATCCGAGCTGCGGCCAGAACTGGCCGTCGATGTACCCGCGCGGGTTCTTCGGGTCGGTGGCCGTCAGCCGGACCCGGGCGACGCCCCGGGCGTCGGTGGTCACCGGCGGGATCGGCTGGAGGCCCCGCGGCGCCGTCTCCCCCTCCTTCTGCGGCCCGCCGGGGAAGGCGATCCGCGCGTTCGCCAGCGGCTTGCCGTACTGCGTGGCGTGGATCCGCACCTCCGGCCCCAGCTCGATCTCCTCGGGGTCGTTCGGGTAGATGCGGTAAACGAAGTCGTCGGCCCGCGCGTACGTGGCGTCGTCGTTCTCCGCGAGCAGCAGCCCGTCCTTGTTACGCAGCCCGATGCGGCACCTGGCCGCCAGTTTCGCGTGCTCCTCGGAGAGCCGGAGGGTGGCGATTCCGGCGAAGGTCCGGTAAAAGGCGTCGTCGAAGCGGTCGAGCTGGCCGACGACCAGCGACCCGCCGCCGGGCTGGAGCAGCACCACCTGCAACGCGCCGAAGTCGACCGGCGGCCCGCCGGGGCTGGTGCACGGCATGCTGTTGCCCAGGTCGACGTGCAGCAGTCTCTTCTCGGTGAGCAGGCACGTCGCTTCGGCGGGCCTGCCCTGGTAGACGTACTGCGGCTTGGCGCCGCCGGGCATGCGCAGGCGGCGCGCGGGCACGAACTGCCGGGGCTCGTCGGGCCCGCACAGGCCGATGGAGCCCACGATGCGGCCCGTGGTGAAGTTCGGCGACTGCCAGTCGACGCTGTAGCCGTCGAGGGTGAACTTGATGGACAGGCTGTCGCCGACGGTCGCCTGCGCCAGGTCCCCGGTGACGAACGCCGAGTCCGACTTCGCCGACTCCTCGTTCCGCAGCCTGACGACCGACTGGTACATGGCCGAGGCCCGGGTCATGCCGTTGCGGTGCGGGGCCCGGCCCCAGATGTCCACGAAGGTCGCGGGACGGAAGTCGCCGTACCGCGCGAGGCGGCCCATCCGGTCCAGCAGCCGCAGCCGCAGGCCCCAGATCGTGGTGGACATCTGCTGCTGGGGGTCGATGTCCGACAGCTTGGCGCTGACCCGGTGGCCGTCGTCCACCAGGGAACCGCCCACGATCGGGTCCACGTCGCCGGAGGTCACCACCGTGCCGTCCCGGCGCACCACGCTGGTCACCGTGCAGTCGGACAGGCGGAACGAGGCGCCTCCGCGCGGGTTCCACTGGCCGCTGTCGCGGACCGCGCCCCGCTTCTGCCACCGCGGCTCGAACGTGTCGATGTCGTAGTGCTCGGGCTCGTTGTTGACGGTGGACGGGTCGGTGAAAAAGCGTCCGGCGAAGTGCAGGCGCGGGTATTCCAGATAGCTCAACAGAAAACTCCGATCGAACGGGTCGCGGTGCGCTGGAAGCGACTTCCGACGGCCGTCGGGTGCGGTGGCGCAGACAGTGCCGGGACTTTCCGGGACCTCTTCCGGGACGCCGCTCCCTATGTATCGCGGCCGGAAAGCGGCGAATCCCTCCGAACGGGTGGGAGTTCGCGGGCCGCGGGCCCCTGACGGCCCGGGCGCGCGGAAAGCGGCGGCGCGCCCGGCGGGCGCGGACGGCCGGTGTCGCCCGAGTGGGCTTCCGGCGTCGTCCCCGAGGGTGACAAGTGCGCGCAGGTGCGGCGCGCGGCCCGGCCCGGCCCGTACGGTCCATATGTCAGCCGGTCATACATTCCGAGAATTCCGGGGCTTTCGGGTTGCCGGGCCGCCGGATGCGGCCCGGACGGTCCCGGTGACCTACCGAGCCCGGTGACCTACCGAGGGAGAGCGGCATGCAGCAGACGGGGCGCCGGACGGGCGTCTGGCTGGTCGGGGCGCGCGGCGCGGTCGCCACCACCGCCGTGGCCGGTGCGGCGGCGGTCCGGGCCGGGCTCGCCGGGCCGACCGGCTGCGTGACCGCGCGCGACGGCTTCCCCGGCGGCGCCCTGCCGCCGCTGGACGGCCTCGTCTTCGGCGGGCACGACCCGAGCGGCGTGCCGCTGGCCGACCGCGCCGCCGAGCTGGCCGCCCAGGGGGCCCTCCCGGCCCGGCTGCCGGAGGCGGTCGAGAAGGACCTGGCAGCCGCCGAGCAGGAGATCCGCCCCGGCTACCCCGACCCGGCCGGGCGTACGGACGCGCCGCAGGCCGAGGCGGCCCGCGCGCTCGCCGCCGACCTGGCGGGCTTCCGCGAGCGGCTGGGCCTGGAGCGGGTGGTGGTCGTGCACGTGGCGTCCACCGAGGCGCCGGTGCGGCTGCGGCCCGAGCACGACGACCTCGCCGCGCTGGAGCGGGCCCTGGCCGCCGAGCCGGACGTGCTGCCGCCCAGTTCCCTGTACGCGTACGCGGCGCTGACCGCCGGTTGCCCGTACGTGGACTTCACCCCCTCTCCCGGCATCCGGCTGCCCGCCCTGCACGACCTGGCCCGCCGCTGCCGCCTGCCCTACGCGGGCGGCGACGCCAAGACCGGCGAGACGCTGGTGCAGTCGGCGCTGGCGCCGATGTTCGCCGCCCGGCACCTGCGGGTGCGCGCCTGGTCGGGTACGAACCTGCTGGGCGGCGGCGACGGCGCCACCCTGGCCGCGCCGGGCCCCGCCGCCAGCAAGGCCGTCTCCAAACGGCGGGGCCTGGCGCCCATGCTGGGGTACGCGGTCGAGGGCGACGTGCACATCGACTGCGTACCGGCGCTGGGCGCGTGGAAGACCGCGTGGGACCACGTGGCGTTCGAGGGGTTCCTCGGCGTGCCGATGAGCTGCCAGGTCACCTGGCAGGGCTGCGACTGCGCGCTCGCCGCTCCGCTGGTGCTCGACCTGGCCCGGCTGGCGGCGGCGGCGCACGCGGCGGGCCGGACGGGGCCGCTGGGCGAGCTGGGGTTCTTCTTCAAGAACCCGGTGGGGTGCGAGGAGTTCGGCCTGGCCGCCCAGTACGCGGCGCTGTGCGCCTTCGCGGCGGGGCTGGGCGGCGGGGCGGGCGGTTCGGGCGGGGTGGGCGGCGCACCCGGTGCGGCCGGTGCCGCCGGTGCGGCCAGCACGGCCGGAGCGGCCGGAGCGGCCGGAGCGGCCGGAGCGGCCGGAGCGGCCGGAGCGGC
>NZ_JAVSCF010000083.1:0-277 GCF_031932565.1 Streptomyces sp. B1866 | reverse complement strand
GCCGCCGGTACGGGCGGGGCCACCAATGCGGGCGGCGCACCCGGCGCGGCCAGCACGGCCGGTGCGGCCGGTGCCGCCAGCGCCTGCCTGCCGGGCAGGGCGGGCGCCGCCGGTACGGGCGGGGCAGCCGGTGCCGCCGGCGCGGGTGGACCGGCCCGTGCCGGATTTCCGGGACGGGACGGCCGGGCGTGAGGCTCCCGGCCCTGGCGCGCCCCCGCCCCGCCCTGGCCGTCGCCGCGCTCGCGGTCGCGGCGCTTCCGTCCCTCGCCGCGCGGAC
>NZ_JAVSCF010000082.1:0-23225 GCF_031932565.1 Streptomyces sp. B1866 | reverse complement strand
CAGGGCGCAGCGCTCGGGTGGCGCGGCCGCCTCCGGCGCGAGGGCCGCGCGCTCGGCGGCCGCGCGCTCCAGCACCAGCTCGCGCACGGCGGCGACGAAGCGCGGGTCGGCGCCGACGGTCGAGGCGCGGGCGACCGGCAGGCCGAGCTCGGCGGCCGTGGCCGCCGCCTCGGTGTCGAGGTCGTATGTGACCTCCATGTGGTCGGAGACGAAGCCGATGGGGATCATGACGGCGGCGGCCGCCCCGTCGGCGTGCAGCTCCCGCAGGTGGTCGCAGATGTCCGGCTCCAGCCAGGGGATGTGCGGGGCGCCGCTGCGGGACTGGTAGACCAGGCTCCACGGGTGGTCGATGCCGGTCTCGGCGCCCACCGCCCCGGCCACCACGCGGGCGGCGTCCAGGTGCTGGGCCACGTACGCGCCGCCGAGCCCGTGGCCCTCCACGGGCCCGGAGGTGTCCGCGGCGGCGGTCGGGATGGAGTGCGTGGTGAAGACGAGGTGGGCGCCCGCGCGGGCGCCCTCGGACAGCTCGGCGAGCGCGGCGAGCGTGGTGTCCACCATGGGGCGCAGGAAGCCGGGGTGGTTGAAGTAGTGCCGCAGCTTGTCCACGCGCGGCGCAGGCAGGCCCTCGGCGGTCACCGCGGCGATCGCGTCGGCCAGGTTCTCCCGGTACTGGCGGCAGCCGGAGTAGGACGCGTACGCGCTGGTGGCCAGGACCAGGACCCGGCGGCGGCCGTCGCGGGCCAGCTGCCGCACGGTGTCGGTCAGGTACGGGGCCCAGTTGCGGTTGCCCCAGTAGACGGGGAGGTCGAGGCCGTGCTCGGCGAGGTCCTTGCGCAGCGCCCGCAGCAGCTCCCGGTTCTGCTCGTTGATCGGGCTGACGCCGCCGAACAGGTAGTAGTGCCGGCCGACCTCCGCCAGCCGCTCCCGGGGGACGCCGCGGCCGCGCGTCACGTTCTCCAGGAAGGGGATCACGTCGTCCGGCCCCTCGGGGCCGCCGAAGGAGAGCAGCAGCAGGGCGTCGTACGGCGCGTACGGCGCGGGGTCGGACCGGCTGGGGGCAGGGGGCTGGGCTGGCTGCTGGGGCATGCCGACGATCCTGCCATCCGGCACTGACAGCCGGAGAACACCACCGGGGAACGGCCGCGTCCGCCGGGCGGGGCCAGCGGGACGGGCCAGCGGGAAGGGCAGCGGGAGGGGGCGGGCGGCCCGGCGTGAAACGGCTGTGCGCCGCGCGCCCCCACCCCGTAAGCTGTCTCGGTCCCGTACGTTCCTTACCCGCCCGCCCGGCCCGCCCCGCGCCCCGGGCGCACCACGCTTCCCACCACCCCTCTCCTCGGCGGAGCTCTCCCGTGTCCACCCTGACCCGCGGCACCTACGGCGCGATCTTCGCCACGCCCGGCACCAAGGCGTTCAGCGCCGCCGGGCTGCTCGGCCGTATGACGCTGTCGATGATGGGCATCGGCGTCGTCACGATGATCTCCCGGCTCACCGGTCGGTACGGGCTCGCGGGCGCGGTGTCGGCCACCATGGCCCTGTCCCTGGCCGTCATCGGCCCGCAGATATCCCGGCTGGTGGACCGGCACGGCCAGCGCCGGGTGCTGCGGCCCGCGCTCGCCGTGTGCGCGGTCGCGGTGACGGGCCTGCTGGTCAGCGCGCACCGGGGCTGGCCCGACTGGACGCTGTTCGTCTTCGCCGCCCTGACCGGCTGCGTGCCGAGCGTCGGGTCGATGGTGCGCGCGCGGTGGGCGGCGATCCACCGGGACGCGCCGCAGTCGCTGCACGCCGCGTACGCGTTCGAGGCGATCCTGGACGAGCTGTGCTTCGTGGTGGGGCCGATCCTGTCCATCGGCCTGTCCACCGCCTGGTTCCCGGAGGCGGGCCCGCTGCTGGCGTTCGGGTTCCTGGTGGTCGGCGTGCTGTGGCTGACCGCGCAGCGCGCCACCGAGCCCGTGCCGCACCCGCGCGAGCAGCTCGGCGGCGGCTCGGCGCTGGCCTCGCCGGGCCTGCGGGTGCTGATGGCCACCTTCGTGGCGGGCGGCGCGATCTTCGGTGCGGTGGACGTGGTGACCGTGGCCTTCGCCGAGGAGCAGGGGCACAAGGCGGCGGCGAGCCTGGTGCTGGCCACGTACGCGCTGGGCTCGTGCCTGTCGGGCGCGGTGTTCGGGATGCTGCGCCTGCGGGGTCCGGCGCCGCGCCGCTGGCTGGTGGGCGTGGGCGCGCTGGCCGTGAGTATGATCCCCCTCCAACTGATCGGGAACCTGCCGTGGCTGGCCGTGGCGCTGTTCGTCTCCGGTCTGGCCATCGCGCCGACGATGGTGACCACGATGGCGCTGATCGAGCGGCACGTGCCGCGCGCGCGGCTGACCGAGGGCATGACGTGGATCAGCACCGGCCTGGCGGTCGGTGTGGCGCTCGGCTCGTCGTCGGCGGGCCGGGTGGTGGACGGCGCGGGCGCCCGCGCGGGGTACGCGGTGGCGGCCGGGGCCGGCGGGCTCATGCTGGTGATCGCGTTTCTCGGGTACCGCCGGCTGGCGTCGGCCGAGCAGCGAGGAGGGGAGGTCGCCGATGGCCGCGCGAGCCACCGGGAGGCACCTGTGGAGCACCGGGAGCGCCTTCCGGAGTGACCGGGGCGGGCCGGTGTGGCGCAACTGGGCGCGGAACGTGACCGTCCGCCCGGCCCGGACCGCGGTCCCGGCGTCCACCGCCGAGACCGCCGAGGCCGTCCTCGGCGCGGCCGCGGCGGGCCTGCGGGTGCGGGCGGCGGGCTCGGGGCACTCCTTCACGCCGGTGGCGGCCACCGACGGCCTGCTGATCCGCACCGACCGGCTGGCCGGCGTGCGCGCCGTGGACCGGGAGGCCGGCACGGTGACCGTGGCGGCGGGCACGCCGCTGCGGCAGCTCAACGAGACCCTGTCGGCCCACGGCCTGTCGCTGACCAACATGGGCGACATCGCGGAGCAGACCGCCGCCGGGGCGCTGGCCACCGGCACGCACGGCACCGGCCGCGCCAGCGCCTCGCTCGCCGCGCAGGTCACCGGCCTGGAGCTGGTGACCGCGGACGGATCGGCGCTGCGCTGCTCGGCCGCGCGGCACCCCGAGGTCTTCGCCGCCGCCCGGGTGGGTCTCGGCGCGCTCGGCGTCGTGACCGAGGTCACCTTCGCGGTGGAACCGGAGTTCCTGCTGCACGCGCGGGAGGAACCGATGTCCCTCGATCGGGTGACAGTGGAGTTCGACCAGCTGGTGGCCGAGAACGAGCACTTCGAGTTCTACTGGTTCCCGCACACCGCCCGCTGCGCCACCAAGCGCAACAACCGGACGGCGGGCCCGGCGGCTCCGCTGGGCCGGGTGAGCGGCTGGGTCGAGGACGAGCTGCTGGCCAACGGGGTCTTCCAGGCGGCCTGCGCGGCGGGCCGGGCGGTGCCCGCCGCCATTCCCGGCATCGCCCAGCTGGCCGGCCGGGCCCTGTCCGCCCGCACCTACACGGACATTCCCCACAAAGTCTTCACAAGTCCGCGCCGCGTCCGCTTCGTGGAGATGGAGTACGCCCTGCCGCGCGCGGCCGCGGTGCCCGCGCTGCGGGAGCTGCGGGCGGCCGTCGAGCGGTCCCGGCTGCGCGTGAGCTTCCCGGTCGAGGTGCGTACGGCGCCCGCCGACGACATCCCGCTGTCCACCGCCTTCGGGCGGGAGACCGCGTACATCGCCGTGCACATGTACCGGGGCACGCCCTACTCGGCGTACTTCACGGCCGCCGAGCGGATCATGACCGCCTACGGCGGGCGCCCGCACTGGGGCAAGCTGCACAGCCGCGACGCGGCGTACCTGGCCGGGGCCTACCCGCGGTTCGCCGAGTTCACCGCGGTGCGCGACCGGCTGGACCCGGAGCGCCTGTTCGGCAACGACCACCTGCGGCGCGTCCTCGGGGACTGAACACCGCGGGCGGCCTCCGCGCCCGCAGCGCACAGGCCACCGGTCACGGGGCGCCGCCGTCCGGGGAGGCGACGGGCCCGTCCGGGGTGGGCTCGGGCGCCGGCGCGCTCGTGCGGCCGTCGCCGCCCGGCGTGTGCGATGGCGAAGCGTCGGGTGTCGGTCCGGGCATCGGCGAGCCGGTGCCCGGACCGGAGGGCCCGGGCGAGGGCGTGGCACCCCCGGGCCCGGACGGGGCCGGCGGGCGGGACCGGCCGGCGGGCGCCGACGGGTCGGAAGGGCCGGGCGACGGGGCGGGGCGGGGCTTGTCGGGCCTGGCGGCCCGGTCCGGGAAGCCGCCCCGCACGCCGCGGCTCAGGGTGGTGCCGCCGTCGTCGCGGCCCCACACGTCGGACACCGGGCCGCCCGACAGCCATTCGATCCCCGTGAGCGCGCCCATCGCGAGCGCGAAGACGGCGGCGGTGGCGACCGCGGGCCGCCGCCAGCCGCGCAGCCGGGTCCCGTACGTCGTCGCCGCGCCGTACTCCCCCGGGCGCGGCCCGTCTCCGCAGGCCCCGCGCGCCCCGCCGCGGCCGGCGGCCGCCACCTCGCCGAGCCGCTGGCCGGTGCGCCGGAAGACGTGCTGGAAGAACGGCCCGCCCGCGGTGGCCACGACGCTCACCACGCCGGCGCCCGCGATGGTGCCGTACACGCCGAGCCGCGAGGCGAGCACCGCGGCCGCCACCGCGGCGACGGCGCTGCCGGCCACCTGGGCGAGGCTCACCCCGAGGCGTCCGCCCCCGGCCTTCTCGCCCGCCCGGGCGCCGCCTGACGTCGTGTCCGCCGCCGTGCCTGTCGCCCTGTCCGGCGCCGTGCCGCCGCTTCCGGCTGTGTCGCGCATCTCCCGCCTTTGTGCGTACGTCTGTTCCGGTTCCGCACTGACAAGTGACAACCGGGCGAAGCGAATCGTTCCAATTCCGGGGATTCTGTGAAGCTCGCCACCCGGAACGGGCGCCGGAACGGCCGGAGCGGGCCCTTCCGGCCCGTCCCGCCGAGAACTCGGCTGGCGTGCCGCTCCACCGAAGTGGCCCGAATGGAGTACTGTGACGAGCCTTGGCCCCACCACCCCGTCCGGCCGCCCGGAACCAACGGGAGGGGTCAACTGGCGGCAACTCAAAAGGCGGCGCCGCGACATGACATGGGGATCGCTGCGTAGAGTGACAGCGTGGTCACTTTGGGTTGCAAACAGGTCACCGTGCCATAACGGCGGATCGGCGCCCCGGCCCGACACGCCGGGCAACTCGGCAATGTTGTGGCAGGCTGCACCCGGGCACGCCACACTCGTCTAGCGGGAGAGCAGCGACGCAAGGTGACGTCGGCAGGCACCACCCGGGAGGTCCCCATGCCCGAACTGCGTGTCGTGGCCGTCAGCAACGACGGCACACGGCTGGTGCTCAAGGCTGCGGACAGCACGGAGTACACGCTGCCGATCGACGAGCGCCTGCGGGCCGCCGTGCGCAACGACCGCGCGCGGCTCGGCCAGATCGAGATCGAGGTCGAGAGCCATCTGCGGCCGCGTGACATCCAGGCGCGGATACGAGCCGGTGCCTCCGCCGAGGAGGTCGCCCAGCTCGCGGGCATCCCCGTCGAGCGCGTGCGGCGCTTCGAGGGGCCGGTGCTCGCGGAGCGCGCCTTCATGGCCGAGCGCGCCCGCAAGACGCCCGTGCGCCGCCCCGGAGAGAACACCGGGCCGCAGCTCGGCGAGGCCGTCGCGGAGCGGCTGCTGCTGCGCGGCGCCGACAAGGACACCGCCCAGTGGGACTCCTGGCGCCGCGACGACGGCACCTGGGAGGTGCTGCTCGTCTACCGGGTGGCCGGCGAGGCGCACTCGGCGAGCTGGACGTACGACCCGCCGCGGCGGCTCGTCCAGGCCGTGGACGACGAGGCGCGGGCGCTGATCGGCGAGGCCGACGACACACCCGAGCCGAGCTTCCCGTTCGTGCCGCGCATCGCCCGGCTGCCCCGGGAGCCCGCCCAGGACCGCCCGGAGCGCCAGCCGCTGGTGGAGCGCGGCGGCGAGGCCGACACCGCGGCGGTGGCGTCGGCCGACGGCGAGCGGGACTCCCTCACCAGCCTGCTGGAGGCCGTGCCCAGCTTCCGGGGCGACCTGGTGGTGCCCGAGGCGCAGCCCGCGGCCGCGCCGGAGGAGCCAGCCGAGCAGCAGGAGAAGGCGGAGCCGGCCGCTCCGGCGGCCAGCGCGGGCTCGGCGTACGCCGACGTGCTGATGCCCCGTTCGGTGGCCGGGCACCGCGACCGGCTCGTCGGCACCACGGACCGGCAGGCCGAGGCGGACGGCGTCCGCCCGGGGCGCCGGGCGGCGGTGCCCAGCTGGGACGAGATCGTCTTCGGCACGCGCCGCAAGAAGCAGGAGTAGCAGCGGGCCCCCGGACCGTTCCGCACGGTCCCGGGGGCCGCTGCCGTACGCCGTACGCCCGCACGGACCGCGGGAGTCGGCCGCCGTGCCGTACGGCGCTCGTACGGCACGGGGACGGCCGGCGGTCGTGCGGAGGACCGCGGAGGCCGGCGGCCGGGTCAGCCCGGCTGCGGCCCGGTGGCCACCGGGCGGCCGGGGTCGGCCGACCACGCGCTCCAGGAGCCCACGTACAGCGCGGCGGGCACGCCCGCGACCGCGAGCGCGAGGACCTGGTGGGCGGCGGACACGCCCGAGCCGCAGTAGACGCCGACCTCCGCGCCGGGCGTCGCGCCGAGGGCGGCGAAGCGCTCGGCCAGCCGGTCGGCGGGCAGGAAGCGGCCGTCGGGGCCCACGTTCTGCGCCGTGGGCGCGCTGACGGCGCCCGGGATGTGCCCGCCCACCCGGTCGATGGGCTCCACGTCGCCGCGGTAGCGCTCGGCCGCGCGCGCGTCCAGCAGCACGCCGCGCCGGGCCAGCGCGGCCGCCTCGTCCGCGGTCAGCGCCGGCAGGGCGCCGGGCTCCGGCACGAAGTCGCCTTCGGCCGCGGCGGGTTCCTCGGTGGTCAGCGGGCCGCCGTGCGCGGTCCAGGCGGGCAGGCCGCCGTCCAGGACGGCCACGGACGGATGCCCGGCCCAGCGCAGCAGCCACCACGCGCGGGCCGCCGCCCAGCCCTGCCCGCCGTCGTAGGCCACCACGGCCCGGTCCCGGGTCACGCCCGCGCGGCGCATCGCGGCGGCGAAGCCGGTCAGGTCGGGCAGCGGGTGCCGGCCGGACGCGCCGGGCGGGCCGGCGAGTTGGCTGTCGAGGTCGACATAGACCGCTCCGGGCAGGTGCCCGGCCTCGTACTCGGGCCGGCCGGGCGGGCCGCCGAGCTGCCAGCGGACGTCCAGCAGGAGCGGCGGGCGCTCCGACGCCAGTGCGGCGGCGAGTGCGGCGGGGTCGGTGATGGTGTCCATGGGTCCATCCTGGCGTACCGCGGCCACTGGGACGGCGTCACCTCCGCGACGGGCACCGTGCGTGGGATGGACATCTGATAGCAACGCGCAGCACACATGCGCACAACAAAATCGGGCACTCTCCTTCACGAAGCCGCAAAATTCGGCGCGGTCGGGGCGGTTCGCACGACAGGTGATGGAAACATCTGCTCGGGCCCCGACCCCAGCCCCCACCCGCGCACCACCCCGCGCCGCCGGCCGGCCGGGCCGTACGGCCACGACGATGGTCCGAGGAGAGAATTGACGATGCATGAGGCAGCGACCCGGCACGCACCGGGGACGCCGTGCTGGACGAGTCTGATGGTGCACAGCCTGGCCGCGACGGAGGAGTTCTACCACGCCCTGTTCGGCTGGGAGTTCACCCCGGGCCCGGGCCAGTTCGGCGCGTACGGCCGCGCGACGCTCGGCGGACGGCCCGTGGCAGGGGTCGGCGAGCTGCCCCCGGAGCGCCACCTTCCGGTGGCCTGGACGACGTATCTGGCCACCCACGACGCCGACGAGACGGCCGAGATGATCCGCGCCTGCGGCGGTACGGTCGCCGTGGGCCCCCTGGACATGGAGAACGCCAGCCGCATCGCCATCGCCTCGGACCCCGCGGGCAGCGTGTTCGGGATCTGGCAGGGGCACCCGCGGCTGGAGGCGGCGGCCGACGGCACGCTGGGCACGCCGGTGTGGCACGAGCTGGTGACCCGCGAGAGCGCCACGGTGGTCAAGTTCTACCAGACCGTCTTCGGCTACGCGTCGCGGACCGAGGAGACGCCCTGCGGCGACCTGGTGACGCTGAGCCTGGACGGCCGGCCGGTGGCGGCCGTCCGCGGCATGGGCGAGGCCATGCCACGCGGTCAGGAGTCGCGTTGGACGGCCTGTTTCGAGGTGGCCGACGTGGACGAGACGGCCCGACTCGCGGCCAAGCTGGGCGGCGAGGTGGTCCAGCCGCCGCGGGATGCCGCGCGGGGCCGGCTGGCGACGCTGGCGGACCCGGAGGGGGCGGTGTTCCGGGTCGTACGGACGGGGGGTTGACGCCCGGCGGCGGCCCGGCAGGCCGTCGCGGCCCCGGCCCGGTGACCCGGCGGACGCGCGGGCGCGCCTGACGCGCCCGGCCCGCCGGAGTCCGGGCCGGGGCTTTAACACACGCACCTCAACTTTCAGGCGCGCACCTCAAGGGGCTTTCAGGCCCGCGCCTCAAGGGCTTTCAGGTACGCACCTCAAGGAGGGGGACGAGCTGTTCCGCGGGGGTCATCGAGCCGTGCAGGCCCACCATCGCGGACTCCTTCGGCTCGCTCACCGACGCGACGACCGCCACGTCGGCGCAGGCGGCGGCCACCACGTCGCCGATGCGCGGGTACACCCGCCCGTCCACGCCGCCGCCCGGAGCGCCGGGCGGCCCGAACCAGCCCGCCTCCACGGCCTCGTCGCGGCCGGCCACCCACATCCGGTCGCCGAGCACGTCCCGCCACACCGCGAGCACGTCGGCGGCGGCGCCGGGGACCGCGTACACGTGCCGGGCGCGGCCCTCGCCGCCCAGTAGCGCGACGCCGGCCCGCAGCTCCCAGTCGTCGTCGAAGTCGATGCGCGCCGCGGGGTCGAAGGGGATGTCGACCATGCCGTGGTCGGCGGTGACGTAGAGCGCGGAGCGGGGGGGCAGCTGCTCGGCCAGGCGCTGGGCGAGCCGGTCGGCGTAGGCCAGCTCGGCGCGCCAGGCGTCGGAGTCGGTGCCGTGCCGGTGCCCCTTGCCGTCCACCTCGCTGTAGTACGTGTACACCAGGGCCCGGTCGGCGGCGGCCAGCTCCGCGGCGGCGAGGTCCATGCGCTCCTCGCCGGACAGCCGCCCGTGGAAGGTGCCGCCGCTGAGCGCGACGCGGGTCAGCGGGGTGTGCTCGAAGGCGGGCGCGGACACCTGGCAGGTGTGCACGCCCGCGGCGTCGGCGAGCTGGAAGACGGTGGGGTGCGGCTGCCAGGCGTGCGGGTCCGCCCACGGCTCCCAGCGCAGCTGGTTCATCAGGCGGCCGGTGGCGGGGTCGGCCACGGTGTAGCCGGGCAGCCCGTGGGCGCCGGGCGGCAGGCCGGTGCCCACCGAGGCGAGGGAGGTGGCGGTGGTGGACGGGAAGCCGGCGGCCAGCGGCGCGCCGGCGCCGCCCAGGGACGTGGGCAGCAGGGACGTCAGAAAGGGCGCCTGTTCGGGGTGGGCGCGCAGCAGCTCCCAGCCGAGCCCGTCGACGAGGAAGACGCACACGCGGTCGGCGGGCGCGAGGTCGAGCCCGGAGGCCAGACCGGGCACGCCGAGCCCGGCGGCGACGGCGGGCAGCAGGTCGGCGAGGGTGCGGCTGCCGTAGGGCGGTACGGGAGCGGCGCGCGGGTCGAGCGGGGCGGGCTCGGGCCAGGAGGCGTCCGCGGGGGTCGGGCCGGCGGCGGGGCCCGCCATCAGCGGCCGCTGCCCAGCGGTGCGGCCGGGCCCGCCGTGGCCTCGGACAGGGCCTGCGCGAACAGGAGGGTCTGCCGGACGCTGTCCGGCCCGTCGCCGGCCTCGCTGACGCGCAGGCTCAGGTCGTCGGCGGTGGAGGAGCCGGTGTAGCCGTGGTCGGCCTCGCAGTTGGGGTCGCCGCAGGCGGCGGGCTCCAGGTCGAGGCGGCTGACCGCGCCCCAGCCGATGGTGAGCACGACCTCGCGCGGCAGCGTGCCCGGCGTGTACGACTCGGGGTTGGCGACCACGCGGCTGAGCACGACGGAGGAGATGCGCTCCAGCTTCACCGACTCGGTGGAGGTGGTGGCGTACGGCGAGGGCGAGGTGCCGTCGGCGGCCTGCTCGTCGGTGTGGCTGACGATGAACCGGGTGCCGGTGAGGACCAGGACCGTGACGTGGCGGCGGACCTCGTTGGAGTCGAAGGTGGTCTCCTGGTGGACCAGGTACGACACGACCGGCTCGCCGCCGACCGCGGCCTCCACCGCTTCGGCCACGAGTGCCGGGTAGTAGCCGCTGCGCTCGATCGCCGCGCGCAGCCCCTTGGTGGTCGTACCGGTCTTCGCCATGCGCCCATCCTACGGGTCCGTAGCCCCCCCTGAACCGGCGTACCCGGTGTGTGCTGCCGGGTACCCCGCGTCGCGGGTGCGGCGGTGGGCCGGGGGTGCGGTGCGGGAGGTGTGCGCCCAGGCAGGCGCCACGGGCCGGTGAGGCGGACCGGCGCGCCGGAGAGGCGGATCCGCGGGCCGCCGCCGGGCCGCGCGCCCGCCCTGCGAGCCCGCGCACGTCGGTCCGGATGGCGGACCCCTTGCGTCGGGACGGGGAGGCGCGGGAAAGTCCGTATCGGAACGGTTTCGGGCACGACCGGACCTGTTCGGACACCATCCGGACGGAGTCAGACATCATGCGAAACTGGTCCAGACAAGATTGAATCGCACCTGAAGGGCAAAAACACCATGGTTGAACGCCGTGTCACCATCGGCTGGGCCGAGGGGCTGCACGCCCGCCCCGCGTCGATCTTCGTCCGGGCGGCCACCGCGTCCGGCGTCCCCGTGACGATCTCCAAGAACGGCGGCAGCCCGGTCAACGCGGCGTCCATGCTCGCCGTGCTGGGTCTGGGCGTCCGGGGCGGCGAGGAGGTCGTGATCGCGTCCGAGGCCGACGGCGCCGAGATCGCGCTCGACCGGCTGGCCAAGCTGGTCGCAGAGGGACTGGAGGAGCTTCCGGAGACCGTGTGACCGTCCGACGCCGAGCCGGGCGGCTTTCCCGGGCCCGGCTCCCCCGCGGTGCGGCGCGCGGATTCCATGCCGACGGGGCCGCGGCAACCAATTCAGGATGCCGCGGCCTCCCGGGCCGCCTTTCCGGCGCCTTTACCCGGAAGGCGGCACAAAAGAGGAAAGGGCGCAGAATTCTAAATAGTTGTATACGGGGCCGATGTTAATTCCGAGCGCTCGCCGTGTTTACGGACTGTTTCAAGGTCCTCACATGGCCGGGCCGGCGCAGCCGGTAGTGCGCGAGCGAGCGCTCCGCGTGTGCGGTCGCGAGCGCCCGCGCCCGGTCGGCGTCGCCGCGCGCCACCGCGTCCACCAGCGCACCGTGCTCCTCCCACGACTCCACCGCCCGCGCCGCGGCGGACTCCGCGCGCACGGCGCCGGCCTGCGGAGCCTGCGCCACCAGGCGGGCCGGGTCCTCGTACACCCAGGCGATCTTGCGGCGCAGCTGGACGAGCAGCGCGGCGAGGCTGGGGCTGCCGGACGCCTGGGCCAGCGTCTCGTGGAACCAGTCGCCGAGCGACCGCAGTTCGCCGAGCTGGCCGCGGTGGGCCCGCTCCTGGCCCAGCCTGACCAGGCCGCGCAGCACCTTCAGGTGCGCCTCGGTGCGGCGCTGGGCGGCCCGGGCCGCGCCCAGCGGCTCCAGCAGGGCGCGGATGTCGAGCAGGTCGGCGGCCTCCCGCTCGGACGGCTGCGCCACGCACGCGCCCGCGTGCCGGCGCGTCGTCACGAAGCCCTCGGACTCCAGGGTGCGCAGGGCCTCGCGCACCGGCACCCGGGAGACGCCGTAGCGCCGGGCCAGCAGCTCCTCGGTCAGCCGGCTGCCCGGCGCGAACGCGCCGGACACGATGTCGTCGCGAATGGCCGTGCACACCGCGTGCGCCGAAATCCGCCGGCCGCCCTGCATCGGCGTCGCATCGCTGTTCACTTCCGGTCCCGCATCGTCGAACCTCCGCCTTAATCTCAGCGAAACACAGCCGATTGACGCGTGTCAGCGACTCTATTCTAAGCGGACGGAATTTCCGATGGCCGCAGCAGTTTTATGGAAATTTTTTGGCCAAGGACGCGGGTACGGCGAAGGCCCCGGCCGGTGGGGCCGGGGCCTTCGGCGGCGGGCCCGGGGGCCGGCCGACGGCCGTCAGAGGCTGACGCCGTGGGCGCGCAGGTAGGCGACGGGGTCGATGTCCGAGCCGTAGTCCGGGGTGGTGCGGGCCTCGAAGTGCAGGTGCGGCCCGGTGGTGTGGCCGGTGCGGCCCGACAGGCCGATGTGCAGGCCGGGCGTGACGTGCTGGCCGACGTGCACGGCGATGGACGACAGGTGCCCGTACTGGGTGTACGTCCCGTCGTTCATCCGGATCACGACGCTCTGGCCGTACGCCCCGTCCCAGCCCGCCTCGACCACCGTGCCGGCGCCCACGGCGCGCACCACGGTGCCCGGGGCGGCGTGGAAGTCGACGCCGGTGTGCGCGCCGGAGGACCACAGTCCGCTGACCGCGTGGTACGGGGTGGAGACGTAGGAGCCCTGGATCGGGGCGACGAAGGCGTTCAGCCGCCTGCGCTCGGCCTCCCGGGCCGCGCGCTCCTTGGCCTCGCGCCGCTCATGGGCCTGGCGCGCGGCCTCCCTGCGGGCCTGCTCCTGAGCGGCCTTGGCGGCGGCCCGCTGGGCCTGGACCTGCTGGACGCGGGCCTGCGCGTCGATCTGCTCGGCGAGCCCGTCGGGGACCGTGACGGCCTGGCGCGGCCCGGCATCCGCCGGCCGCGCGGAGTCGCCCGGAGAGGCGAGGGCCGGTGCCGCCACGGCGGCGACGACGCCGGACGCGGCGAGCGTGACCACCCCCGCGACGCCCACCCCGCCGTGCGGCACGGGATGGGACCTGCGATGCTTCCCGGTGACTTCGGTGGACGCCATGTTCTGGCGCACTCCCTTCCTTCCCTGTCGCCTACCGGGTTAGCTGTCGGGTTCGGAGCGGAAGGTCTCCTACGGGCCCCTCCTGGCGAAGGCGCCCGATTCACCCCGGGGGACTCGGGTCCCCGGCTCCCCTGGCTCGCGCCGTACGGGGACTCGGCGATGGCTGCCCGGGACCGCGGGTGCGGCTCACGTCTGACGGACAGCCGGAGCGACGCTAAGCGGGAGATCTTCCGAACGCCAATCAGATCCCGTCTTTTGTTGGGTTCACCACACACCAGACGCGGACCTCCCGCCCCAAAACGGACGAACGAAAGGGCCTCGACCCGGCGTCACCGGACCAAGGCCCTTCGCATGACCGCTTGATCACGGTCCGTCCGTTTTCTTCGTGGGTGCCGCGCGGACTCCCCGGGACGTGCCCGACCGGAGCCGTACGCGCCCGGCGGGGCTCCGGCGGCGCGGCGGTCGGCGGCCCCGGGCAGACCCCGGGGCACGGGCGCCGGCGGGGTCACCCGGTCTCGACGGTCACCTCGCCGATGCCCAGCGCCCGGACCGGCTCCGCGATCGCCGAGGCGTCGCCGACGAGCACGGTCACGAGCCGGTCGGTCGGGAAGGCGTTCACCACCGCCGCGGTGGCCTCGACCGTCCCGGTCTCCGCCAGCCGCGCGTACAGCCGCGCCTGGAAGTCGTCCGGCAGGTACTGCTCGACCTGGTCGGCGAGCGTGCCCGCGACGGCCGCCGCGGTCTCGAACCGCAGCGGGGCGACGCCCACCAGGTTCTGCACGGCCACGTCCCGCTCGGCGTCGGTCAGCCCGCCCTCCTTCAGCGTGCGCAGCACCGTCCACAGGTCCGCGAGCGCCGGTCCGGTCACGTCGGTGGCCACCGAGCCGCTGATGGCGAGCATGGCGGCGCCCGAGCCGTCCGGCTCCGAGCGCAGCACCCGGCCGAAGGCGCGCACCCCGTAGGTGTACCCCTTCTCCTCGCGCAGCACGCGGTCGAGCCGGGAGGTGAGGGTGCCGCCCAGGCAGTAGGTGCCGAGCACCTGGGCGGGCCACACCCGGTCGTGCCGGTCGGCGCCGATCCGGCCGATGAGCACCTGCGTCTGCACCGCGCCCGGCCGGTCGACGACCACCACCCGGCCGGTGTCGTCCGCCGTGATCGGGGCGCGCGGCGGCGGCGGAGCCGTACCGCCCTGCCAGGCGCCGAGGGTGTCGGCCAGGATCTGGTCGAGGTCGGTCCCGGCGAGGTCGCCGACGATCACCGCGGTGGCGGTCGCGGGCCGCACATGGGCCTCGTAGAACGCCCGTACGGCGCCGGCGTCGAGGCCCTGGACGGTCTCCTGCGTGCCCTGCCGGGGCCGCGACAGCCGGGACTGCGCGGGGAACAGCGCCCTGGACAGGGCCATCGAGGCGCGCCGGGCCGGGTTGGCCAGCTCGTGCGGGATCTCGTCCAGGCGGTTGCCGACCAGCCGCTCCACCTCGCTGTCGGCGAACGCGGGGGCGCGCAGCGCGTCGGCGAGCAGGGCGAGCCCCTTGGCCAGCCGGGAGACCGGGACCTCCAGGGAGATCCGGACGCCGGGGTGGTCGGCGTGCGCGTCCCAGGTGGCGCCGCAGCGCTCCAGCTCGGCGGCGAACTCCTCGGCGTCGTGCTTGTCGGTGCCCTCGGACAGCGCGCGCGCCATGATCGTGGCGACGCCGTCGAGCCCGGCCGCCTCGGCGTCCAGCGGGGCGTCCAGGTTGACCTCGACCGCGACGACGCGCTGGCCGGGCCGGTGGCAGTGCAGCACGGTCAGGCCGTTGGGCAGCCGGCCGCGCCCGGGCGCGGGGAAGGCCCACGGCTTGGCGGGCCCGGCCTCCGGGCGCGGGTGGAAGGTCATCGTGGTGGTGTCGGCGTGGCTCACTGGGCCGGCTCCCCTTCTTCGTCGGCGGCGGCGGAGGCGTCTGCGGGAGGGCCGTCCGGGGTGTCGGGCGCGGTGTCGGCCGCGGGGACGGGCTCGTAGACGAGCACGGCGCGGTTGTCCGGGCGCAGCCGCGCCGCGGCCACGGCCCGCACCTCCTCGGCGGTCACGTCCAGGGCGCGCCGCACGGCGGTCAGCGCCAGCCGCGGGTCGCCGAAGAGCACCGCGAAGCGGCACAGCTCGTCCGCGCGCCCGCCGACGGTGGCGAGCCGGTCCAGCCACTCGCGCTCCAGCTGCGCCTGGGCGCGCTCCATCTCCTCGGCGGTCGGGCCCTCCTCGGCGAAGCGGGCCAGCTCCTCGTCCACGGCGGCCTCGATGGCGGAGACCTCCACGCCGCCGGACGCCTTGACGTCCAGCCAGCCGAGCGAGGGCGCGCCGGTCAGCCGCAGCAGGCCGAAGCCCGCGGCCACGGCCGTACGGTCCCGGCGCACCAGGCGGTTGTGCAGCCGGGAGGACTCCCCGCCGCCCAGGACGGTCAGCGCCAGGTCGGCGGCGTCGGACTCGCGCGTGCCGTCGTGCGGCAGCCGGTAGGCGGCCATCAGGGCGCGGGAGGGCACGTCCTCGCGCACCACCTCGCGCACCTCGCGGCCGACCACGTCGGGCAGCGAGCCGTCGCGCGGCGCCGGCTTGGCGTCGTGGGCGGGGATGGTGCCGAAGTACTTCTCCACCCAGCCGAGCGTGCGCTCGGGGTCGATGTCGCCGACGACCGCGAGGACGGCGTTGCCCGGCGCGTAGTAGGTGCGGAAGAACGCGCGCGCGTCCTCCAGGGAGGCGGCGTCCAGGTGGGCCATGGAGCCGATCGGGGTGTGGTGGTACGGGTGGCCCTCGGGGTAGACCATGGCCGTCAGCCGCTCGAAGGCGGTGCCGTAGGGGACGTTGTCGTACCGCTGGCGGCGCTCGTTCTTGACCACGTCCCGCTGGTTGTCCAGGCTCTCCTGGTCCAGGGCGGTCAGCAGCGAGCCCATCCGGTCGGCCTCCAGCCACAGCGCGAGCTCCAGCTGGTGGGCGGGCATGGTCTCGAAGTAGTTGGTGCGCTCGAAGCTCGTCGTGCCGTTCAGCGAGCCGCCCGCGCCCTGCACCAGCTCGAAGTGGCCGTTGCCCGGCACCTGCGCGGACCCCTGGAACATCAGGTGCTCGAAGAGGTGGGCCAGGCCCGTGCGCCCCGCGGCCTCGTGGCGCGAGCCCACGTCGTACCACAGGCAGACCGCGGCGACCGGGGTCAGGTGGTCCTCGGAGAGCACCACCCGCAGGCCGTTGGCCAGGCGGTGCTCGGTCACTGTCAGGCCGCCGGAGTCGGCCTGCTGTGTGGCCGTGTGACCCATGGGCATGTATGTCCCTTCGATGGCGTCGGTGGAGGTGCGGCGGGGCCGCGGCTTTAGCGGTGCTGTCACTGTATGCAAGCACGCGCGTGTCTGGCGAAGTTCCCGCCGGGGAACGCCTGGGCGAACGGCCCGGCCCGCGCGTGGCGGGCGCTGTCGGCGGCGCGGTCCACAATGGTCCGCGTCAGATCCCGCCCACCGGTCCGCCGCCGGCAGCTGAAGGAGCCGTACGCACGATGGCCCGCCGCAGTACGAAGACCCCGCCGCCCGACGACTTCGAGGAGCGCATTCTCGACATCGACGTCGTCGACGAGATGCAGGGCTCCTTCCTGGAGTACGCCTACTCGGTCATCTACTCGCGCGCCCTGCCCGACGCCCGGGACGGCCTGAAACCGGTGCACCGCCGCATCCTCTACCAGATGAACGAGATGGGCCTGCGCCCTGACCGCGGCTTCGTCAAGTGCGCCCGGGTGGTGGGCGAGGTCATGGGCAAGCTGCACCCGCACGGCGACGCGTCGATCTACGACGCGCTGGTGCGGATGGCGCAGCCCTTCTCCATGCGGCTGCCGCTGGTCGACGGGCACGGCAACTTCGGCTCGCTGGGCAACGACGACCCGCCCGCGGCCATGCGGTACACCGAGTGCCGGATGGCGTCGGCCACCTCGCTGATGACGGAGTCCATCGACGAGGACACCGTCGACTTCGCGCCGAACTACGACGGCAGCGAGCGCGAGCCCGCCGCCCTGCCCGCCGCGTACCCGAACCTGCTGGTCAACGGCGCGTCCGGGATCGCGGTCGGCATGGCGACGAACATGCCGCCGCACAACCTGCGCGAGGTGATCACCGCCGCCCGCCACCTGATCCGGCACCCGGCCGCCGACCTGGACGCGCTGATGCGGTTCGTCCCCGGCCCCGACCTGCCCACCGGTGGCCGGATCGTGGGGCTCGACGGCATCCGGGACGCGTACGAGACGGGCCGCGGCAGCTTCAAGATCCGCGCGACGGTGTCGGTGGAGAACGTGACGGCGCGCCGCAAGGGCCTGGTGGTCACCGAGCTGCCGTTCGCCATCGGCCCGGAGAAGGTCGTGTCCAAGATCAAGGACCTGGTCGGCGCCAAGCGCCTCCAGGGGATCGCGGACGTGAAGGACCTGACCGACCGGCAGCACGGGCTGCGGCTGGTGATCGAGGTCAAGAACGGCTTCAACCCCGAGGCCGTCCTGGAGCAGCTGTACAAGCTGACGCCGATGGAGGAGTCCTTCGGCATCAACAACGTGGCCCTGGTGGACGGGCAGCCGGTCACGCTCGGTCTCAAGGAGCTGCTGGAGGTCTACCTCGACCACCGCTTCGAGGTGGTGCGGCGGCGCAGCGAGTTCCGCCGCGGCAAGCGGCGCGACCGGCTGCACCTGGTCGAGGGCCTGCTGGTGGCCCTGGCCGACATCGACGAGGTCATCCGGATCATCCGCTCCAGCGACGACGCGGCCGCGGCGAAGGCGGCGCTGATCGAGCGCTTCGGCCTGTCCGAGACGCAGACGCAGTACATCCTCGACACGCCGCTGCGCCGGCTGACCCGGTTCGACCGGATCGAGCTGGAGGCCGAGCGGGACCGGCTGCGCGGGGAGATCGAGGAGCTGACCCGGATCCTGGAGTCGGATGCCGAGCTGCGCAAGCTGGTGTCCGGGGAGCTGGCGGCGGTGGCGAAGAAGTTCGGCGAGGAGCGGCGGACCGTGCTGCTGGAGTCGGCGCAGACCCCGGTGTCCGCGGTGCCGCTCCAGGTGGCCGACGACCCGTGCCGGGTGCTGCTGTCCTCCACCGGCCTGCTGGCCCGTACGGCGGGCGGCGAGGCGCCCGTGCCGGCCGAGGCGGCCGGACGCGCCCGGCACGACGTGATCGTCTCGGCGGTGCCCGCGACGGCGCTGGGCACGGTGGGCGCGGTGACCTCGGCCGGCCGGCTGCTGCGGCTGCCGGTGATCGACCTGCCGCGGCTGCCGGACACGGCGGCGCCGAGCCTCGCGGGCGGGGTGCCGGCGCCGGAGTTCGCGGCGCTGACGGAGAGCGAGCGGCTGGTGTGCCTGACCACGCTGGACGAGTCCTCGCCGGGTCTGGCGCTGGGCACGGAGCAGGGCGTGGTGAAGCGGGTGGTGCCCGACTACCCGGCCGCCAAGGACGAGCTGGAGGTCGTCTCCCTTAAGGAGGGCGACCGGATCGTGGGCGCGGTGGAGCTGCGCACCGGCGAGGAGGACCTGGTCTTCGTCACCGACGACGCGCAGCTGCTGCGCTACCCGGCGAGCCAGGTGCGGCCGCAGGGGCGCGCGGCGGGCGGCATGGCGGGCGTCAAGCTGGGCGCGGGCGCGAAGGTGATCTCCTTCACGGCCGTGGACCCGGCCGCCGACGCGGTGGTGTTCACGGTCGCGGGAGCGCGGGACACGCTGGACGACTCGGCGCAGCACTCGGCGAAGCTCACGCCCTTCGACCAGTACCCGCGCAAGGGGCGGGCGACCGGGGGCGTGCGCTGCCAGCGGTTCCTGAAGGGCGAGGACTGCCTGGTGCTGGCCTGGGCGGGCACGGCCCCGGCCCGCGCGGCGGCGGCGGACGGCTCGCCCGCGCCGCTGCCCGAGCCCGACCCGCGGCGGGACGGCTCCGGGACGCCGCTGGCGGCGCCGGTGGCGGCGGTGGCCGGACCGGTGTGACCGGCCCCCGGCCGGGGCGCGCGGGGCGTGCCGGGCGCGGGGGTGTCCGTACGCGCGTGAGGGCCGGACCCGGTGGTGCGGTGCCGGCCTCCGCGCCCGTACGCGCCTCGCGTCCGGCGGTACGGTCCCGGCGGCCGTACGGTCCCGGGCGACCGGACGGTCCCGCGGCGGACCCCTGCTGCCCGTACCGCCCGGCCCGTACGAGCCGGGGGCCGGCCGTCTGACCCGGCCGGCCCCGGCGGGGGTCAGGCGGCCGGAACCGGCTGGGGCGGGGGCGGGCCGGTGTAGCGGGCCGCGGGCCGGATGATCTTGGAGTCCTCGGCCTGCTCCAGGATGTTCGCGCTCCAGCCCACCGCGCGGGCCGCGCAGAAGGTGGGCGTGAACATCTCACGCGGCAGCCCGCACAGCTCCATGACCACCCCGGCGTAGAACTCCACGTTGGTGTGCAGTTCGCGGCCGGGCTTGAGCTCGGCGAGTATCGCCTCCACCCGCCGCTCGACGCGTACGGCGAAGTCGACCAGCGGCCCGCCGAAGCCCTCGGCGATCTCCCGGAGCATGCGCGAGCGAGGGTCCTCGGTGCGGTACACCGCGTGCCCGAAGCCCATGATCCGCCGCCCGGCGAGGACCTGGGCGCGCACCCAGGCGTCGATGCGGTCGGGAGTGCCGATGGCGTCGAGCGTGTCCAGGGCGCGGCTCGGCGCGCCGCCGTGCAGCGGGCCGGACAGCGCGCCGACCGCTCCGACCAGGCAGGCGGCGAGGTCGGCGCCGGTGGAGGCGATGACGCGGCCGGTGAACGTCGAGGCGTTGAACCCGTGGTCGACGGTCGCGACCAGGTACTGCTCGACGGCCCGGGCCTGCCGCGGGCCGGGCTCCTCGCCGGTGAGCATGTAGAGGTAGTTGGCGGCGTACGGCAGGTCGTCGCGCGGCTCGACGGGGGCCAGGCCCTGCCCGAGCCGGTGCAGGGCGGTCAGCAGCGTGGGCACGGCGGCGCACACCGCGAGCGCGTCCGCGCGGCGGCGGTCGGTGTCCAGGTCGTACAGCGGGCGCAGGTCGGCGGCGGCGCCGAACAGGGAGAGCGCCGCGCGCAGCCCGGCCAGCGGCCCGGACAGCACGCTGGAGCGGGCGATGACCGGCAGCGCCTCGCGCACCTCGTCGGGCAGGTGGCGCAGCGCGGCGGTGCGCGCGGCGAAGTCGGCGCGCTCGGCGGCGTCCGGCAGCGTGCCGTGGAACATCAGGTGCCACACGTCCTCGAAGGTGCGGGTCCTGGCCAGTTCCACGGCCGAGTACTGGCGGTAGTGGTAGAAGCCCTCGCGCCCGCGCACGTCGCCCAGCGCGGTGTCGGTGACGACGACGCCGGCGAGGCCGCGGGGGACGTCGACGGGGTCGCCCGTCTCGATGGTCGGCATGGTGTGTGTCCTCCTCGATCGTGACTCGACTGTCCATTCATGACTTGATTTCTGTCAATGTTGATTCGATCAATCAACATGCGTACGGTGATCCCATGACGGACGGAGCGGAGGGCGGCGGACAGCGGCTGAGCACCCGGGAGGCGGCCGCGCGGCTGGGCGTGAAGCGCGAGACCGTGTACGCGTACGTCAGCCGCGGCCTGCTCACCAGCCGCCGCGGGCCGGGCGGGCGCGGCAGCACCTTCGACGCCGACGAGGTGGCGGCGCTGGCGCGGCGCACGGAGCGGCGCGCGGAGCAGCCGGCCGCCGCGGAGACCGCGTCCGGCGGGGACGCGGTCCCGGACGGTCGGANACGAGGTGGCGGCGCTGGCGCGGCGCACGGAGCGGCGCGCGGAGCAGCCGGCCGCCGCGGAGACCGCGTCCGGCGGGGACGCGGTCCCGGACGGTCGGAACGCGGCGCCCGGCGGTCGGGACGCGGCGCCCGGCGGTCGGGACGCGGCGCCCGGCGGCGTCGCGGTGCGCACCGGGATCACGCTCATCGAGCCGGACCGCTACTACTACCGGGGCGTGGACGCGGTCGCCCTGGCCGAGCGGTACGGCTACGAGGAGGTGGCCGAGTGGCTGTGGACCGGGCGGCTGCGGCCCGGCGCCCGGTTCGCCGCGCCCGAGGAGGCGCTGGCGGCCGCGCGCCGCGCGGTGGGCGCGCTGCCCGCGCACAGCGGCCCGGTGGACCGGCTGCGGGTGGCGGCCGTCGCGGCCGCGGCCGCCGACCCGCTGCGCTTCGACCTCGGCGAGGAGACGGTGCTCGCCACGGGCCGTGGCCTGATCGCGACCCTCGTGGACGCGCTGCCCGCCGCGGGCCCCGAGCCCGGGCCGGGCGCGCCGCTGGCCCACCGGCTGTGGTCGCGGCTGACCGGCCGGCCCGCCGACGCGGCGTGGCTGCGGGCCCTGGACGCGGCGCTGGTGCTGCTCACCGACCACGACCTGGCCGCCTCCACCCTCGCCGCCCGGGTGGCCGCCTCCGCGCGGGCCCATCCGTACGCGGTGGTCTCCGCGGGCCTCGGCGCGCTCGACGGCCCGCTGCACGGCGGGGCGAGCGGCCTGGCGCACCGGATGCTGGCCGAGGTGCTGCAACGGGGCAGCGCGGCGGCGGTGGTCGCCGACCACCTGCGCGCCGGGCGCCGCGTGCCCGGGCTCGGCCACCGGCTCTACCGTGCCGCCGACCCGCGCGCGCAGGCGCTGTTCGGCCTGCTGGATCGGGTGCCGCGGGCCGCGCCCGCCGTGGCGGCGGCCCGGGAGGTGGCGGCGACCACCGCCCGGCACGCCGCGCTGTGCGCGAACGTCGACCTGGCGCTGGCCGCCCTGTCACTGGCGGCGGACATGCCGGCCGAGGCCGGTGAGACGGTGTTCTCGGTCGCCCGTACGGCCGGCTGGATCGCGCACGCGCTGGAGGAGTACGGGGAGCGGCCGCTGCGCATGCGGCCCGTCGGCCGGTACCGCGGCCCGCTCCCGCCGCGGCCGCTGCCCTAGTGCTGTGACCGGGACGGTCCACCGGCTGGCGACGCCCGCACGGCACCCCCGGCTGCCGCCGGGAGACCCCCGCGGCCGTGCCGGACCGGCAGAGTAGGCCCGCTGCGAAACCGGTCCGGCGCCTTGCGGCGCACCCGCACCGCCGCACCGGGCCGGCCGCTGCCGCAGAGGCGGCGCGGGCGACACGCCGGTGCCGCCCGTCTGGCCCTCCTCCTGCGACGCGGACGGGGACGGACGTGTACGGGCGGGCCGGACGGGTGACTCGGGCGGCGTGATGCCGCCACCCCCGCGCTGTTCGTGCGGGTCGTGCGCCGTACGAGCGGGCACGGCACGTGCGCCGGGAGCGCGAAACGAACCGTTCGCGCCCCGTCAGAACCAGCCGTTCACACCCACGACACCTGACACAGGTTAGGCTTACCTTCGTGACCACCTGTGCGACCGTCTCACGGGACCTGTCCGAGCCGCTCGCCGGGACAGCGGCCACCGCCACCACCTGGCTCCTGCTCGAACAACCCGGCCCCTGGGGCAGCGACGCCCTCACCGGCAGCCACCTCGACCCGGTGGTCGGCGGGGCGCTGGAGCGCGCCGCCGAGGGCACCGGTGTGCGGGTCGTCCTGATCCGCCGTCCCGGGCGGCACGCCGACCGCCGCGTCCCCGCCCGGCACCGCGTCTTCGCCGCGCACACCGCGCCGGGCCGCTCCTGGATCCGCACGGCCGAGACCACCGCGCCCGAGCGGCTGCTGCGCCTCGACTTCGCCGCGCTCGGCGCGGGCGACCCCGGCGCCCTGCCCGGCGACGAGTGGTCGCCGTACACCGGCGAACCGCTGGTGCTGGTGTGCACCAACGGCAGGCGCGACCGGTGCTGCGCCCTGCTCGGCCGCCCGCTGGCCGCCGAGCTGGCCGCGTCCGGGGTCGAGGGCACCTGGGAGGTCACCCACATCGGCGGGCACCGCTTCGCGCCCACCCTCGTCGTCCTGCCGTACGGCTACGCGTACGGCCGGGCCACCGCGCAGGCCGTCAAGGACGTCCTCGTCAGCGTGCGCGAGGGCCGGGTGGTCACCGACGGCTGCCGCGGCCGCTCCGCCTGGGAGGCCCCGGGGCAGGCCGCCGAGCTGGCGGTCCGCGAGCTGACCGGCGAGGACGGCGCGGACGCGCTGGCGGTCACGGGCACCCGGGGCGCCGACCCCGCCTGGACGGTCACCGTGGCGCACGCCGACGGCCGGGCCTGGCACGTCTCGGTGGTCCGGCTCCCGACCGGGCCGCCGCAGCCCGCGAGCTGCGGCGCGCTGCCGGCGGCGACGGTCCGGCTGGCCGTCACCG
>NZ_JAVSCF010000081.1:0-23261 GCF_031932565.1 Streptomyces sp. B1866 | reverse complement strand
GCCCGCGCGACATCGTCGTCGGCGCCCGGCCCGGCGCCCGGCCCGGGCCCCGCCGCGCCGCCGCCCGCCGCCGTGTCGAACGCCGCGGCCAGGGCGCGGGCCGTCGGGTAGCGGAAGAGGTCCACGAGCGACAGGCCGTCGCCCAGGACGGGCCGCAGCAGCGCCCGCGCGCGGACGGCCAGCAGCGAGTTGCCGCCCGCCTCGAAGAAGTTGTCCTCCACGCCGACGCGTTCGGCGCCCAGCGCCTCGGCGAGCGCCCGGGCGACCCGCCGCTCCCGGTCGTCGCGCGGCGGCTGGTAGCCGGCCGCCGGGCGGGGCCGCGGGTCGGGCAGCCGGGACCGGTCCACCTTGCCGTTGGGCGTCGTGGGCAGCGCGTCCAGCAGCACCACGTCGGCGGGCAGCATGGAGGCGGGGAGGGTACGGGCGGCGAAGGCCCGCAGCGCCTCCGCGGTCAGACCGGGAGCCTCGGGGGCCTGGCCGGGGGCTCCCGGGGCCGGGCCGGGCGCCTCCGGGGGCCGACCGTCCGGGGCCGGCGCGCCGCCGTCCGGGCCGGGGGCCTCCGGGGCGTGGCCGGAAGTCTCCGGGGCCTGGCCGGGGGCCTCCAGGGCGTGGCCGTCCTGGGCGGGCGCCCCGCCGTCCGGGCCAGGAGCCTCGGGGGCCTGGCCGGAAGTCTCCGGGGCTTGGTCGGGCGCCTCCGGGGTCCGGCCGTCCGGGGCGGGCGCCCCGCCCTGCGGGCTGGGCGCTTCCCCGGACGGTCCGGCGGCTTCGCCGTCCGCCCCGGCGGCCGTCCGGCCCGTACCGGCCACGGTGCCGCCCGTACCAGCGGCGGTCCCGCCCGCCCCGGCGGCCGCCCGCGCGGGCGGGCCGCTTCCCCGCGCGGGCACGCTGCCCTCCCGCGCGGGCAGGCCGCTCGCCCGCGCGGGCACGCAGTACGCCGTGATCCGGCTGTGCTCGTCCCGGCCGCGCACCGTCACGACGGCCTCGGCGACCCCCGGGTGGGCCCGCAGCGCGTTCTCCACCTCGCCCAGCTCGATCCGGTGCCCGAGCACCTTCACCTGGTGGTCGAGCCGGCCCAGGAACTCCAGCTCCCCGTCCGCGCGGCGGCGCACCAGGTCGCCCGTGCGGTACAGCCGCGCGCCCGGCTCGCCGGAGAACGGGTCGGGCACGAACCGCTCGGCGGTCAGCCCCGGCCGCCCCAGGTAGCCGCGCGCCACGCCCGGCCCGCCCAGCAGCAGTTCGCCGGGGACGCCCACCGGCGCGGGCCGCAGGTAGGCGTCGGCGACGTACGCCCGTACGCCCGGCAGCGGCCGGCCGATGGTCACCGGGCCCGGGCCGCCCACCGCAGCGGTGGTGGCCCACACGGTGGCCTCCGTGGGCCCGTACATGTTGTGCGCGCGGCCCGGCAGCAGCTCGCCCAGGCGCGCGGCCAGCGGGGCGGGCAGCGCCTCGCCGCCGACGAGCAGGCGGCGCAGGCCCGCGAGCCGGGGCGCGGCGTCCTCGTCCCGGGCCAGCGTCCCGGCCACCCCGGGCGTGCACTGGAGGTGCGTGACCCGGTGCCGCCGTAGCTGTTCGGCCAGCGGCTCGTCGGCGAGCGCGGCGCGCCGCCGCTGCTCGGTCAGGTCCCGCAGGTCCGCCAGGTGCTCCAGCGCGTCGAGCACCCGCTGGTGGGCGACGCCGAAGTCGATCAGGCAGGCGATCTCGTCCACGCCGGCCGCCGTGAGCCGGTCGAGCAGGCCCGTGCACGCCTCGGGCGTGCCCAGCAGCCCGGAGGTGTCGTAGAACCGGTCGAACGCGCGCGCCACGAGCTGGTCCAGCTCCGCCTCCGGCAGCGCGCGCGGGTCGGCACCCGGCCCGGCCGCGTCGCCGAGCCCGGCCAGCAGGTCGAAGGACGTCTTCAGGTACGCGCACAGCGGCTCGCGCACCAGCTCCCGCACGGCCTCGCCGTCCGTGCCGAGGAAGGTGTGCAGCATGAGCGTGACGTGCCCGTCGCCCGGGTGACCCGCCGCCCGCCAGGCCGCGCGGTAGCGGCGGATCTTCTCCGCGAGCTGGTCGGCGCCGTGCCCGAGCAGGTGGGTCAGCAGCCCGGCGCCGCACGCGCCGGCCGCCTCGAAGGTCTCCGGGCTGCGCGCGCTGGTCAGCCACACCGGCAGCTCGGGCTGTACGGGCGCGGGGTAGGTGCGCACCCGCGCCTCGGTCCCCGCGCCGGTGCGGCGGGTGACCGCCTCGCCGCGCCACAGCGCGCGCAGCTCGGCGAGCCCGTCCAGCATGGCCTTCTTGCGGTCGGCGTAGCGGTCGGGCGCCAGGCAGAAGTCGGCCGGCTGCCAGCCGGAGGCCACCGAGACGCCCACCCGGCCGCGCGAGAGGTGGTCCACGACCGCCCACTCCTCGGCGACCCGCAGCGGGTCGTGCAGCGGGAGCACCACGCTGCCGGCCCGGACGGCGACGCGCTCGGTGACGGCGGCGACGGCGGCGGCGGTGACGGCCGGGTTGGGGTACAGGCCGCCGAACTCGTGGAAGTGCCGCTCCGGGGTCCACACCGCGGTGAAGCCGTTGCGGTCGGCGAACCGCGCGCCCTCCATCAGCAGCCGGTAGGCGTCGTCGGGCGACCCGCCGCGGTCCCCGCCGAAGTAGAACAGGCTGAACTCCAGCGGCCGGGTGCGCGGTCGCGGCCGGGGGCCGGCCGGGGCCGGGAGGGAGGCCGCCGCCGACGGCTCGTCGGCGCGCAGCACGACCCGGTAGCCGCACGCGAGCGTCCACAGCAGTTCGAGTACGGAGATGTCGAACGACACGCTGGTGACGGCCAGCCAGGTGTCCGGGGGGTCGCCGTCCAGCAGCGCGTCCATGCCGCCGAGGAACGTCTGGAGGTTGCGGTGCGAGATCATCACACCCTTGGGCCGCCCCGTGGAGCCGGACGTGTAGACGACGTACGCGAGGTGGCCGGGCGACGGCCCGCGCGGGTCCGCGGTTTCCGAGGGCGTGTCCTCAGGGTCCTCAGGGTCCTCAGGGGCGTCCAGGACGACCGGCTCCGCGCCCGTACGGCCCGCGCGGCGGGCCAGTCCCGCGCGGGTCACCACCACCGGGGCCCGCGCGTCGGCGACCATGAACGCCAGCCGCCGCGCCGGGTACGCCGGGTCCAGCGGCAGGTACGCGCCGCCGGCCCGCAGCACCGCGAGCAGCGCCACCACCAGGTCGGGGGAGCGGTCCAGGTACACGCCGACCGGCACGTCCGGGCCCACGCCCCGCGCGCGCAGCCGCGCCGCCAGCGCGTCCGCCCGCGCGAGCAGTGCGCCGTAGGTCAGCGCCGGCGCGCCCGGCGCGGCGCCGACGACCGCCGGGGCGCCGGGCGTGCGCGCGGCCTGGCGGGCGATCAACTCGGGCATCAGCGCCTCCGCGGGCGCGTCGGCGGGCCCGTGGGCGTCGGCGAGGAAGCGGCGCGCCTGCGCGGGCGTGAGGACCGGCAGCGCGCCCACGGGCCGGTCCGGGTCGGCCACGGCGGCGGCCAGCAGCGTCCGGTACTGCTCGCAGAGGTCCCGGGCCGTACGGTCCTCGAACAGGTCGGTGCTGTACTCCAGCCGGCCCGTCAGCCGCCCCGCCGCGCGGACCAGGCTGAGCGTCAGGTCGAACTTGGCCGTGCCGGTGTCGCCCGGCTCCATCGCCACCTGGCAGCCGGTCAGCTCCAGGCCCCGCGCCGCCGCCTCGTGGTAGCTGAACAGCATCTGGAAGACGGGGTTGTGGGCCGGGTCGCGGCGGGGCCGCAGCTCCTCGACCAGCTTCTCGAACGGCAGGTCCTGGTGCGCCACCGCGGCCCGGCTCTCGTCCCGGGCCCGCGCCACCAGCTCGCGGAACGGCGGGTTGCCCGACACGTCGAGCCGCTGCACCACCGTGTTCGCGAAGAAGCCGATGAGCGGCCGCGCCTGAGGCCGGGTGCGGCCCGCCACCGGCGAGCCGACGATCACCTCGCCGTCCCCGGTGTAGGCGTGCGCCAGGGCGGCGAACGCGGCCAGCAGCACCGCGAACGGCGTCGCCGCCGTCTGGCGGGCCAGCTCCGCCACGCGCGTGGCGACGGCCTCCTCGACGGCGAACTCCACGTGCGCGCCCGCGTGGCTCTGCGCGGGCGGGCGCGGGCGGTCGGCGGGCAGCGAGCACAGCGCGGGCGCCCCGGCCAGCCGGCCGCGCCAGTAGCCGATCAGGTCCGCGGGCGGCCCGTCGGCCAGTTCGGCGGCCTGCCGCTCGGCGAAGTCCGCGTACTGCGCGGGCAGCGGCGCCAGGCCCGCCGGGGCACCGGTGGCCTCGGCCTCGTACAAGGCGGTGAGTTCGGCGGCCAGCACGTCCAGGGACCAGCCGTCGCAGGCTATGTGGTGCAGCGTCAGGCACAGCCGGTGGTCGGCGGGCGCCAGGCGCAGCAGCAGCGGCCGGAGCATCGGGTCCGCCGTCAGGTCGAACGGGCGCCGGGCCTCCTCCCGGCACCGCCGCCCGGCCTCGCCCTCCGGGTCGGCGTGCCCCGACACGTCCACCACGGGGACCGCCACCGGACCTGAAGGCCGTACGAACTGCCGGGGCTCGCCGTCCACCGGGCGGAAGACGGTGCGCAGCACGTGGTGCCGCCGTACGACACCGGCCAGGGCCCGCTCCAGGGCGGGCACGTCCAGCGGGCCGCGGATGCGGTAGGTCAGCGGCACCGCGTACACGGCGGCGACCGGGTCGAGCTGGTCGAGGAACCACAGCCGCCGCTGCGGGTACGACAGGGGGCGGCCCCGCCCGGCGAGGCGGCGCCGCAGCCGGTCGGCCAGCAGGGCGCGGCGCTCCTCGGGGGTGGCGGGCAGGGGCACGGCGTCCGCCCTGTCTGCGGTGTCTGCGGTGTCTGCGCTGTCTGCGGTGTGCGCCCTGTCTGCGGGCGCGGCGTCGGATACGGGCAGGGGTGTGGCGTCCGTCATCGTTCGACCTCGTCATCGGCCAGGTCGCGCAGCAGCGCGGCCACCTCGTCGTCGGACAGCTCGCCGATCCGGTCCAGCAGCCGCTGGTCGCCGTCGACGGGCGGGGCGGGGGGCGGCTCGGCGTTCGCCCGGTCCCGGGCGGCGTCCACGGCCGCCGCCAGGCGCGCCACGGTCGGCGCGCGCAGGAAGTCGCCGAGCGCCACGTCCACGCCGCAGTGCTCGGCCACCCGGGCCACGACCCGCATGGCGAGCAGGGAGTTGCCGCCGAGTGTGAAGAAGTCGTCGGTCACGCCGGGCGGCACCGCCGCGCCCAGCAGCTCGCCGACCAGCGCGGCCAGCTCCCGCTCGGTGTCCGTGCGCGGCGGCACCCCGCCGCCCCGGGGCGGCCCGGCCACCTCGGGCCCGGCCACCTCGGGGGAGGGCAGCGCGGCCCGGTCGACCTTGCCGCTCGGCGTCAGCGGCAGGGCGGGCAGGACGACGTACGCGGCGGGCAGCAGGTGCGGCGGCAGACCGGCGGCCAGGAACTCGCGCAGCTCCTCGGCCCCCACGTCCCCGCCGCCCGGCGCGCCGATCCCTCCGCGCGCCGTCTCAGTCCCTTCAGCCCCGTCGGCCCTGTACGCCCCGTCGGTTCCGTCCGTCGTGTCCGGGCCGTCCGCCGCGTGTGCGGCCTGCTCCGCGCGTGCGGCCTCGGCGGCCCGTCCGGGGTCACCGTCGGCCCGTACGGGCTCTTCCGCGCCTACCCCGTCCCCGGCCCGTGCGGCGTCGCCGCACCCGGCCCGTACGCCCCCGTCCGGCCCGGCCGCCGCGGCCCCCGGTGCGGTCGGCGGGATCGTGGGGATCGGTGCGGCCGGTGGGACCGAGGGGACCGGTGCGGCCGGCGGGACCGGTGCGGCCGGTGCCGCCGGGACCACGTACGCCACCAGGCGGCGCCCCGACGGCGCGTCGTCCACCACCACCGCCGCCTGCCGCACGCGCGGGTGGGCGGTCAGCGCCGCCTCCACCTCGCCCGGCTCCACCCGGAAGCCGCGGATCTTGACCTGCTGGTCGGCCCGGCCCAGGAACTCCAGCTCCCCGTCCGGCCGCCGCCGCACCAGGTCGCCCGTGCGGTACAGCCGCGCGCCCGGCTCGCCGGAGTACGGGTCGGGCACGAACCGCTCGGCGGTCGGCCCCGGCCGCCGCGCGTACCCGCGCGCCACGCCGAGGCCGCCCAGGTACAGCTCGCCGGGCACGCCGCGCGGCACCGGCCGCAGGTGCGCGTCGAGCACGTACGCCGCGGTGTTGGCCACCGGGCGGCCGATGGGCACCGAGGCGGCGTCCGGCGGCAGCGCGTCGACCAGGTGCCAGGTGCCCATGACGGTGCCCTCGGTGGGCCCGTAGCAGTTGAGCACCCGCGCGGGCCGGCGGCCCGGGTCGCGCGCCAGCAGCCGCCGGACCCGGCCGGTGTCGAGCACGTCGCCGCCCAGCAGCAGGTTCGTCAGGCCGTCGAAGGTGTCGGGGTGGGCGGACATCACCTCGGTGAACAGGGCGGAGGTCAGCAGCAGGCTGGTGGCGCCCCGCGCGCGCAGCGCCCGGCCGAGCGCGCCCGGGGCCAGCAGCTCGTCGGGGCCGACGAGGCACAGCGCGCCGCCGTTGGCCAGCGCGCCCCACAGCTCGTAGGTCAGCGCGTCGAAGGACGGGTCGGAGACCTGGGCGATCCGGTCGTGCGGGCCGAACTCGGCGAAGTCGGTGCCGCACACCAGCCGCACCACCGACCGGTGCTCGACCAGCACGCCCTTGGGCCGGCCGGTCGACCCGGAGGTGAACAGCACGTAGGCGAGGCTCTCGGGCACGGCCACCGGCGGCGGCGCGGTGGCGGGCAGGTCCGCCGCGTCCTCCAGCGCCAGCACGCGCGCGGCGCCGTCCGGCAGCCGGTCGCGCAGGCCCGCGCGGGTGAGCACCACGCGCGCGCCGGTGTCCGCGAGCATCGCCGACAGCCGCGCGGCCGGGTAGCCGGGGTCCAGCGGCACGTACCCGCCGCCCGCCACGACCACCCCCAGCAGCGCGGTCACCAGGTCCTCGCCGCGCTCCAGCAGCACGCCCACGGGCGCGTCGCGGCCCACGCCGTGCGCGCGCAGCAGGTGCGCCACCCGGTTCGCGCGCGCGGCGAGACCGGCGTACGTCACGGTGTGGCCGGCGGTCACCACGGCGGGCGCGTCCGGGCGGGCGGCGGCGTGCCCGGCGAACAGCTCCGGCAGCGTCCGCTCGCGCGGGAAGGGCGTCACCACCCCGCGCGCGGCGCGCAGTTCGGCGGCGTGCTCGGCCTCGGACAGCAGCGGCAGCCGGTCGTAGGGCACCTCGGGCGCGTCGAGCGCGGCGCCGAGCAGCGCCAGGTAGTGCCCGGCCATACGGCGGGCGGTGTCCGCGTCGAACAGGTCGGTGGCGTACTCCCACAGCAGCGTGACCGGCTCCCGCGCGTCGGCGCGGGCGTCACCGTCCGAGGCGCCGCCGGGCGCGGCGGCGTGCCCGGCGCGCTGCTCGGCGCGCGGGATGACCACCACGTTGAGGTCGGTCTTGGCGCTGCCGTTGTGCCGCTCCAGGACGGTGCCGCGGATGCCGGCGAAGTCCACCTCGGGCACCTGCGCGTCGTGGAAGCTGAACATCACCTGGAACAGCGGGTTGCGGGACGGGTCGCGCGGCAGCGCCAGCGCGTCCACCAGGCGGTCCAGGGGCACGTCCTGCCACTCGTGGGCGCGCGCGGCGGTGTGGTGCGCCCGGCCGCACAGCGCGGCGAAGTCCGGCGCGCCCGACAGGTCCACGCGCAGCGGCAGCGTGTTGACCACCATGCCCAGCATCCGCTCGGTCTCCGCCAGCCGCCGGTTGGCCACGCCGCTGCCGATCACCAGGTCCCGCTGGCCGCTGTAGCGGGACAGCAGCGCGGCGAACCCGGCCAGCATGGCCGCGAACAGCGTCACCCCGCGCGCCCTGGCGTACGCGCGTAAGGAGCGGCACAGCGCGGGCGGCACCTCGATCCGCAGGCAGGCGCCCGCGAAGCTCTGCGCGGCCGGCCGGGGCCGGTCGGTGGGCAGGTCCAGCGCGGCGGGCGGGTCGGCCAGCTCGGCCGTCCAGTGCGCCAGGTAGGCGTCCAGCACCTCGCCGCGCAGCCACTCCCGCTGCCACACCGCGAAGTCGGCGTAGGAGACCGGCGGCTCCGGCAGCGGGCACGGCCGGCCGGCCGCGTACGCCTCGTACAGCGCCTGGAGCTCCCGCAGGAACACGGCGAACGACCAGCCGTCGTGCACCATGTGGTGCTCCACGTGCACCAGCGTGTGGTCGTCCGCGGCATGCCGGATCAGCGCCCAGCGGGCCGGCGGCGGCGCGCCCAGGTCGAAGGGCGCGCGGATGGTCTCCCGCACGATCTCCTCGGCGCGCCCCTCCCGGCGGGCGGCCGGCACCTCGGACAGGTCGGTCAGCGGCAGCGGCACGTCCATCGGCTCCCGCGGGAACTGCGCCGGGCGGCCGCCGGCGTCCCGGAACGCGGTGCGCAGCACCGGGTGGCGGCGCACGACCGCGGTGAGGGCCGCCCGCAGCACGGCCGGGTCCAGCGGGCCGCGCAGCCGCAGCGTGGCCTGCGCGTTGTAGGCCAGTCCGCCGGGCGCGAGGCGCTCCAGGAACCACACCCGCTCCTGCGGGAACGACAGCGGATAGCCCTCTCCGTCGTCCCGCGCGGGCGCGCGGCGGATGGGCGGCACGGTCACGCCCAGCGGGCCGGCGGCGGGCGCCGTGTCCAGCAGCCGGGCCATCGCCGTCACGGTCCGCGCCTCGTAGATCCGGCCCAGTGGCAGCTCGCGGCCCAGCTCGGCGCGCACCCGCGCGGCCAGCCGGCCGGCCAGCAGCGAATGGCCGCCCAACGCGAAGAAGTCGGCGTCGGCGCCGACCTCGTCCGCGTCCAGCAGGTCGGCCAGCAGCCCCGCCAGCGCCCACTCGGTGGGCGTGCGCGGCGGCGCGCCGCCGGCCCGTACGCCGCAGCGGCCGGGCGTGGGCAGCCGGGCCCGGTCGACCTTGCCGCTCGGCGTCAGCGGCATCCGCGCCAGCGGCACCACGACCGCGGGCACCAGGTGGCCGGGCAGCAGCCCGGCCAGGTGCGCGCGCAGGGCGGTGCCGTCCAGGGCGTCGGGCCCGGCCCGGCCGGTGACGTAGCCGATCAGCTCGGGGCCCGCGACGCCGTCCCGGGCGACCACCACGGCGTCGGTGACGGCCGGGTGCGCGGCCAGGTGGTGGGCGACCTCGTCGGGCTCGACGCGGATGCCGCGGATCTTCACCTGGTAGTCCAGGCGGCCCAGGAACTCCAGGCTGCCGTCCGGGTGCCGCACCACCCGGTCCCCCGTCCGGTACAGCCGGGCGCCGGGCTCGTACGGCCCGTCCACGGCCCGCGCGGGCTGAGCGCTGCCGTCCCGCGCGGGCGGGTTGCCGGCGTCCCGCGCGTGCGGGGCGTGCGGTCCGCCGCCTTCCCGCGCGTGCGCGCTTCCGCGGACCGGCCCGTCCGCGGACCCCGCGGGCCCCCCGCCGAGCCGTGCGTCCAGCACCTCGGTGAGCCGCCTCCGGCGCCGTCGGCCGGGCCCCGGCTCGGGCCCCGGCTCCGGCCCCGGTCCCGTAACCGGCTCCGGCTCCGGTCCCGGCTCCGGTCCCGGGGCGGGCCTCGGCTCCGGCCCCGGGTCCGGCACGAACCGCTCGGCCGTCAGCCGCGGGCGCCCCAGGTAGCCGCGGGCCAGCCCCGGCCCGCCGACGGCCAGTTCGCCCGGCACGCCGTCCGGCACCGGCCGGGCCCGGTCGTCCAGCACGACGGCGCGGGCGCCCGGCACCGGCCTGCCGATCAGCGGCTTGCCGCCGCCGGGCGCCAGCTCGGCGACGGTGGCCCACACGGTGGTCTCGGTCGGCCCGTACGCGTTGAACACCCGCCGGCCCGGCAGCCACTCCTCGGCCAGCCGCTCCGGCAGCGCCTCGCCCGCGCACACCAGCACCGCGAGGTCCGGCAGCCGGGCGGGCGGCAGCGTGGCCAGCACCGAGGGCGGCAGCGTGACGTGGGTGATCCGCAGGCCGCGCAGGGCGTCCGCGAGGCCGGGGCCCGGCGCCAGGTCGTCGCGGGGCGCGAGCACCAGCGTGGCGCCGGCGGCCAGCGCCATGGCCGTCTCGAACACCGACGCGTCGAAGCCGGCGGGCGCGAACTGCAGCACGCGCGCGTCGGCGGTCACGCCGAAGACCCGATCCTGGGCCCGTACGAGCTGGGCCAGGCCGCGGTGGGTGAGCGCCACGCCCTTGGGGCGGCCGGTGGAGCCGGAGGTGTAGATCACGTAGGCCAGGTGGCCGGGGTGGACGGGCCGGAGCGGCGGCGCGGTCCCGGGCGGCCCGTCCGGCTCGTCCCGCTCCTCCAGGCCCGGCAGACCGAGGGTGCGCACGCCTGCCAGGTGGCCGCCGCGGGCCAGCCGGGACGCGGTGACCGGGTCGGCGAGCAGCGTGCCGAGACCGGAGTCCGCGATCATGTGCCCCAGCCGGGCGACCGGGTAGGAGGGGTCGAGCGGCAGCCACGCGGCCCCGGCGCGCAGCACGCCCAGGACCGCCGCCGGCCAGTCGAGCGACGGCCGGGCCGCGACGCCCACCACGTCGTCCGGGCCGACGCCCGCGCGGGCGAGCCGGTCCGCCAGGGCGGCCGACCGGTCGGCCAGCTGCCCGTACGACAGCCGCCGGCCGCGGAACTCGATCGCGGTCGCCTCCGGCGCCGCGCCGGCTCGGCGGTCGAAGATCTCGCCGAAGAGGGGGATGGTCTCAGTCATGTCGCGCTTTCCCTGCTCTCTCCCCGCCGCTGCGCGGGCCGCGCGCCGGTGTCCTTGACCGGCCGGCCGGACCGGCCGCGCCGGGGGTTCTCCCTGACGCCGTGGCCCGGTGATGTCCGTGGCTGCGGAGGTCTTCCGTGATGGTGCTTTCCGGTGCCGCGATCCCCCCGCCTGCCCGGTGCCGTGATCCGCCGCGCAATTCTTCGACGCGGTGATCCGCCCCCCTTCCCGTCGTGGTCCCGGCGCCCGCGGCCCGCCGCGCCGTACGCCCGAAAGCGGGCCGGCGGCGGGGCGGCCCGAGGCGGGAGCCCGGGGGCGGAAACACCGGAAAGGAAAAGCGGCCGGAAATCAGCCGGACCCGGCCCGGCCCGGCGGATCGAAAACCCACCGGGCGCGTTCCGGAGTGTCGATGACGAGCCGTGCGGACGGGCCGAACCGGTATTCGGCCGGTGCCGCCGGCCCGGCCGACCCGGGCGTCAGCGACACCTCGATCTCGGTGATCCGCTCTCCGGCCGCGCCCGGCCCGGCGCCCCGTCCGGTACCGCCGGTACCGCCAACGCCGCCGGAACCGCCGGTACCGCCACCGCCGCCGGAACCGCCGGTACCGCCGACGCCACCGGAACCGTCGGAACCGCCACTGCCGCCGGTGCCGTCGACACCGTCGGCGCCGGAGAGGATGTCCAGGCGGATTCTCAGCCCGGGCCCGCGCAGTTCCCGGATTCCGGTCGACACCCCGTGCGCGGCCCGGTCGGCCGCGCGGAACCCGAAGACCGACAGCGCGTCGGCGAGATGGCGGGCGCGCCGCGGGCCGACGGCCAGCGTCACCCCCGTGATGTCGCGCATCATCTTCGTGCCGTCGTACGGCTCGCCCAGCGCCGCGGCGAGGTAGTCGCGCCGCCGCAGCCGGCCGTCGGGAGCGGGCCGGGCGCCGATGGCGCGGAAGTACTCCGGCACCACCTCGTTGAAGAACAGCAGCAGCGGGCTGCCCTCGCCCAGGTCGATGTCGATCATCCTGTACCACGGCCGCCGCTCGCCGGTGCCCCTCTCGGTGCGGCGCACCAGGTCATGGCGGTAGGTGCCGTGGCCGGAGGCGTCCAGCAGCGCCCGTGCGGCGAGCGAGGAGCCCGGCTCCTCGAAGGTGAACACCAGGCCGCCGACCAGCGGCGAGGCGGCGGGCAGCGCGGCGCCGAAGAACTCGATCAGCGTGTGCTCGCCGGCCACGCCGAGCGTGGCGTACGGGCCCGCGACCGAACTGTCGGCCTGTTTCCGCCGGATCCGGCCGAAGCGCTCCGCGACGAAACCGCTGGCCGACACCTCGCGGTGCCCGTCCTCGTCCAGCAGGACCATGACGTGGTCGATACGGGGAACCGGCACTTTCAGACGTGCCGCGGGTTCGGTCGTCACGCGCCACTCCGCTTCCGAATAGGTCGTCCGGACAGGTCCTCCGGATTTCTTTTCACCGGTCAGAAGTCTGGCGCCGGCCGGACCGTGCGGCGTATCGGGAGAATCCCTGGGCGTCCCGTACACCGCCCCTGTATGGCCCCCTGTATTCCGTCCCTGTACCGGGATTTCCGTCCTTGACACCGCGAACCAAGCGGGGAAACGATCGAATTCACGCTCAACGCAACTGGGGGTGCCGTGCGCATGGAAGTCCCTGACAGCGGCCCGGCCGTGGCCGACGGCCGGCGCCGCGCCACGGCGTACCGCGCGCACGCCGGCGGCCGGCCGACGCCGGTGCACCGGGCCGCGGTGCTGGCGGGCACCGGCAGCCACCTGCCGTCCCGCGTGGTGCCGAACGCGGAGATCGCCGCCGCGTCCGGCAGCTCCGACGCCTGGATCCGGTCGCGTACGGGCATCGAGCGGCGGTACGTCGCCGAGCCCGGCACGGCAACCTCCGACCTGGCCGTCGGCGCCGCCGAGCGGGCGCTGAAGGCGGCCGGCGAGTCGGCCGTGGACGCCGTGGTGGTGGCCACCACCACGCCCGACCGGCCCTGCCCGGCGACGGCCCCGGTGGTGGCCGCCCGGCTCGGCCTGACCGGCGCGGCCGCGTACGACGTCGCCGCGGTGTGCACCGGGTTCGTCTACGGTCTGGCGACCGCCGCCGGGCTGATCGCCGCCGGCGTCGCCGACCGGGCCCTGGTCATCGGCGCCGACACCTTCTCCAGCGTCCTGGACCCGACCGACCGGTCCACGGCCGCGCTGTTCGGCGACGGCGCGGGCGCGGTGGTGCTGCGCGCCGGGCGGACGTACGAGCCGGGCGCGGTGGGCCCGTTCGACCTCGGCAGCGACGGCGAGGGCCACGACCTGATCACCGTACGGGCCGGCGGGTCGGGGCAGCGGCTGTCCGGCCGGGCCGCCGAACCCGGCGACCACTACTTCACCATGGCGGGCAAGCAGGTGTTCTGGCACGCGGTGCGGCGCATGGCCGCCTCCTCGCGCGCCGTGCTGGCCCGCGCGGGCTGGGCCCGGGAGGACGTGGACGTGCTCGTCGGCCACCAGGCCAACCAGCGGATCCTGCACCGGCTCGCCGACGAACTCGGCATCCCGCGCGAGCGCTGCTTCAGCAACATCGCCGAGGTCGGCAACACCGCCGCCGCCTCCATCCCGCTGGCCCTGGACCACGCGTGCGCCGCGGGCGCGCTGCGCTCCGGCGACCGGGTCCTGCTCACCGCTTTCGGCGGCGGCTTCACCTGGGGCTCGTCGGTCCTGACCTGGCCCTGACCGCCCCGCACGCCCACCTTTGCTCACCGACCTCACGAGAGGGACCCGCGATGCCCGAGACCCCCGCAGCGCCCGCCATGTACGACAAGCTGGCCGACCTGCTCGTCACCCACTTCAAGGTCGAGCGCGCCGAGATCCGGCCCGACGTCACCTTCGAGGACCTGGAGATGGACTCCCTCTTCCTGGTCGAACTGCTGCTGGTGGTGCAGAAGGAACTCGGCGTCCAGGTCGCCGAGGACGCCGCCACGCCCCGCGACACCATCGGCCGGGCGGCCGAGATCATCGGGGAGCAGGCCGCCGCCGCGGCGTCGTCATGACCGCGCCCGGCGTCGCCGTCACCGGCCTCGGCCTGGTGACCGCCGCGGGCATCGGCGTGGCGGAGACCTGGCGCGGCGTGTGCGCGGGCCGCTCTCCGGCCCGCCGCCAGCCGTCGCTGGCCGGACTGCCGGTGGACATCGCCTGTACGGTGCCGGACTTCGACCCCGCCGCGCTGGCCGGCCGGCGCAGCCCGCTGACCCACGACCGGTTCAGCCAGTTCGCGGTGGCCGCGGCCCGGGAGGCGGTGGCCGACGCGGGCCTGGACCCGGTGACCTGGGACGGCGCGCGCGTCGGCGTCGTCGTCGGCTGCGGCCTCGGCGGCGTCGCCACCTGGGAGCGGCAGCACGACGTCCTGCGGTCCGAGGGCCCGGACGCGGTGTCCGCGCTGCTGATCCCGCTGCTCGTACCCAACATGGCGGCCGGCCACCTGGCCATGGACCTGCGCGCCACCGGCCCCAACCTCGTCACGGCCACCGCCTGCGCGTCCGGCGCGACCGCCGTCGGCGCCGCGCTGGACCTGCTGCGCGCGGGCCGGTGCGACGTGGTCGTCGCGGGCGGCACCGAGGCGGGCGTCGTGCCGCTGATCGTCACCGGCTTCGCGCGCATGGGCGCCCTGTCCCGGCGGCTGGCCGAACCGGCCGCCGCCTCCCGCCCGTTCGACGCGGACCGGGACGGCTTCGTCATCGGCGAGGGCGGCGGCGCGCTGGTCCTGGAGCGCGAGGCCGACGCGCGGGCCCGCGGCGCGCGCGTACGGGCCCGGCTGGCCGGCTACGGCGCCTCGGCCGACGCCCACCACATGACCGCACCCGACCCGCACGGCGCCGGCGTCCTGCGCGCCCTGCGCGCCGCCCTGGCCGACGCGCGCGTAACCCCCGACGAGGTCGACCACGTCAACGCGCACGGCACCTCCACCCCCCTGAACGACGCCGCCGAGGCCCGCGCCCTGCGCACCCTGCTGGGCACCAAGGCGGCGGTCACCTCCACCAAGGGCGTCACCGGCCACACCCTGGGCGCGGCGGGCGCCATCGAGGCGGCCCTGACCGTCCTGGCCGTGGAGCGCCATACGGTGCCGCCCACGGCCAACCTGGTCCGCCCGGACCCGGAGGTGGACCTGGACCTGGTGACCGGGTCCGCCCGTCCGCACCGCGTCGAGGTCGCCGTCAGCGACTCCTTCGGCTTCGGCGGCCAGAACGCGGTGCTGGTCTTCACCGCGGCCTGACAGTGAGCCTCTTTCATCCTGTGCTGCTGGGGTTGAAGAGGCTGGTCAGACCTTCCGCCCCGCCACGGCCAGGTCGGCCAGCCGCCGCCGGTACCGCCCGTGGACACGGCCGGACGCCGTACCGCAGCAGGGGCACACCGCCTCCCGGCCCGCAGCCCGCGCCGCGACGGCCACCGCATCCTCGTCGACCACCACCGACTCCACCACGACCGATGCCAGGTGGGAGAAGGCCCTGCCCAGCCCGCTGCACTCACACGAACGGGTTAACGATCCAATGGGCGTAACGCTACGTCACGAGACCACAAGAAGTGGTCAGAGCCGCTTGTCATGACCGCAATCACAGGCCACCGGCACCGCCCGGACGGCTGACGAAGCGGCCGAGGCCCCCGGTCCTCAGCCCGCTGCCGCTGCGCCTTCGGCCCTCGACCGGATGTGGAGGCCGCGTAAAGGTTGGGGGAGGTGTCACCGGACGTCCCCGGTACGAAGGCTTGGTGCAGACCGATTCCACTCGTGCCACCTGCGTAGCGGCTCGACTACACTCCGGCCAGTGAATGCCGAATCCACCCTCGTGTCGTTGTGCCCACCAGTTCCCGCGCCGGAGCGGGTGATTGTCCCACTGATGACGACTACGGCAACACCTGCCAGGACGGCGCCAGCGCCTGCGACTCGTTCGTGAACGATCCGGCCTGACAGTCTCGGAGGAAGATTCCCACCCGTTTCCGGCCTATGGCAGCTCCGATGGCGGTGGGCGGCCGGGCTGGCGGCCTGGCACACCGCTGGAGCAAGCGGGTCGTCCAGGGAATCCCCGGACGATGCAGTGACTAGTTCTTAGGCTAGAAGCCAGAAAGGAATTACTCTGTGGCCGACGTGGCGACCGAGTCCGACCGTGTCGATGAGCTGCGAGAGCAGTTGGTCGACAAGTTGCATGAGCTGGAAGCTCTCCGCACCGAAGCGGTCGAACGAGCTATCCGTGCTGTCCCCCGGCACCTCTTCCTGCCGGAGGAGTCGGTGGAGGACGCGTACGCTGCCCAACGCGCTTTGGTGACCAAGAGGGACGAGCACGGGATCGCGCTCAGCTCGGTCAGCGCGGCCCGCATCCAGGCCTTCATGCTGGAGCAGGCCGAGATCCGGCCGGGGATGCGTGTGCTGGAAGTCGGTTCCGGTGGCCTGAACGCCGCCTATCTGGCGGAGTTGGCGGGAGAGTCCGGTGAGGTGACGACGGTCGACATCGACCCTGACGTCACAGCCCGCGCCGAGCGGCTGCTGGGTGACACCGGTTACTCGCGAGTTCGCGTCGTGCTCGCCGATGCGGAAGAGGGCGTCGCCGCGCATGCCCCCTTCGACAGGATTCTGATCACGGTCGGGACCTGGGACATCCCGCCGGCGTGGGTCGAGCAGTTGTCCGACGGCGGAAGGCTCGTGGTGCCGCTGCGGATGCGGGGCCTGACTCGCTCGGTTGTCTTCCAGCGTGAAGAAGGCCGCCTGGTGTCCCGAGGGTGTGAAGTCTGCGGATTCGTGCCGATGCAGGGTGCCGGGGCGCATCAGGAGCAGTTGCTGCTGGTGAACGGTACGGCGGAGATCGGTCTGCGGTTCGATGACGGGCTGCCCGCCGAGCCGGGTCTGCTGGACAACGCAGTACGTACCCCGCGGGCGGAGACCTGGACGGGAGTGATCGTCGGGCGCTGGGAGTCGTACGAAATGCTCCAGCTGTATCTCGCCACGGTGCTGCCGGACTTCTGCATCATGGCCGTTGATCCTGATCTCGACACCGGGCTCGTCTCCCCGCGCCACAAGGGGTTCGCCATGGCCGCCGTCGACAAGGCCAACTTCGCGTATGTGACCACGCGCCGTACACCCGACGACAAGTCGGCCGAGTTCGGGGTCCACGCCTTCGGGCCTGATGGTCCTGCGTTCGCCGAGACGGTGGCCGATCACGTGCGTGCATGGGACCGGGAACAGCGGGGCGGGCCTGGTCCTGAGATCAGTGTCTACCCCGCCGCGACCCCCGATGATCAACTGCCCGAGCTATCCATCGGGCGAGTCATCAACAAGGTTCACTGCCGGGTCGTGCTCTCCTGGCCCACGGCTGCGCCTGCCGCCGAGAACTAGGGCGTCCTGCACTACTCCACCGAGTAAGGAGAACGATCGGATGAGCGACATACGTCTTTCGGGCGGCAGCACGATGTCAGCCGAATGGCCGGACCTCGACAGCGACGATGAGTTCGCCTTGGACGTGCGGGTCGTCGTGGCTGCGCACCCGAACAGCAAGCTCCAGTGCAACACGGATGACAACTGCGGCGCCACCTGCGAGAACGGCGCCAGCGCCTGCGACTCGTTCGTGGACGATCCGGCCTGACGGATTCCTCTGCTGCTGGTGTGCCTTGGCGGCCTGCCCGCTCGGCACACCAGCAGCACCCGTGGGCCGGTGTGCTGAGGGAGGGACCCTGTGGTACAGCGATCATCAGTCAGCTACCGAGGGCAGGGCGGCGCCATACTGCGTGCCACCACGGCTCCAGGGGCATTGGATGTGCCCCGCGGCCTCGATCTGTCCGGCGAGAGCGTGGTTGTCGGAGGACGCGCGTGGCTGGCCGAGGTATGGCAGCGTGAAGAGATCCGCGAAGCTCTGAGTGCCGCCAGCCCCGACTTGTGCCGCCGGATCGACGACATCGTGGCGAGGAGCCGTCCCGATCCGCGGCGGGTGCGCCGGGCCGTGCTCTCCCTCGCCTTCTACCTGCTGCGCTGGCAGCAGCGCCCCACTCCCTTCGGCTTGTTCGCCGGCGTCGCCCCGGTGCGGATCGGGCCCGAGGGACAGGTGTCGTGGGGCGGCAAGCACCACACGGCGGCGCGGGCCGACGCGGACTGGCTCGCCGACATCGTCGCCCGCCTTGAGCGGTGTCCGGAACTGCTGGAGCGGTTGCTGGTCGTCGCGAACGATGTCGGGCAGATACGAGGTGACCGGTACGTCGTGCCGGGACCACCGGCAGATGGGCGCGGACACCGGCTGGCCCCGGTCGAGGTGTCGGTGCGCCACACCCGGCCGGTCGCCGTCGCACTTGACGCCGCCCGAGCCCCTGTCCGGTACGGCGCACTTCGCACAGAGCTCGGCGACCGGTTCCCCACTGCCACCGCAGAAATGATCGACAGCCTGCTCGGCGGCTTGATGGCCCAGAACGTCCTGATCACCAGCCTGCGGGCCCCGATGACCTGCCTCGACGCGCTCGGTCACGTCTGTGCCCAACTGGACGCCGCCGAAGCCCAGAGCATTCCCGGCCTCGCGGACCTTGTGCGCCAGTTGTACGCGATACGCGACGAACTCACCCCGCGCAGCCCCCTCTCTCCGTCTCCGGCCTGGGCTGGGGCGGCCGGGCGAATGAGAGCACTCAGCGACGTTGCGCCGGTCCCGCTGGTCGTCGACACTGCCCTGGACTGCGACGTTCAGATCCCCGATGCGGTGGCCCGGGAAGCCCGGGAGGCCGTGGGTGTCCTGTCCCGCCTGTCGCCGTTCCCGTTCGGTTATCCGCAGTGGCGCGACTACCACAGCCGGTTCCGGGCGCGGTACGGGGTCGGTGCGGTGGTGCCCGTCCTGGATCTGGTGTCCGACAGCGGACTCGGCTTACCGGCCGGCTACCTCGGCTCCGCGCACAGGCGCGCCCCACGCGAGCTGACCGAGCGCGACGAAAAGCTCCTGGCCCTGATCCAGCAGGCCGCGCTCGACGGCCAGGACGAGATCGTTCTGACCGAGCCGGTGATCGCCGAGCTGGCAGGTGGCGCGGACATCATCCCGGTGCCGCGCGCGGAGGTGTCCGTCGAGATCCACGCCGCCTCTGCGGACGCCCTGGCGCGCGGAGCATTCCGTCTGGTGGTGACCGGGACACCGAGGCCGGGCAGCAGTATGGCCGGGCGGTTCGCAACCGCACCGCCCCCGACCGGCTGTGGACCGACGACGGCTCCGGCCACGCCACCGGCGCCGGCCGCTCCCGCATCTGGCCCTCCAACGCCACAGCCGACATCGCGCTGGTCGGCAGCACCGACTCCCGCGTGATCGCCTACAGCAGCGTCAACGTCCTGCCCGGCCAGCAGCCGGGGNTGATCGCCTACAGCAGCGTCAACGTCCTGCCCGGCCAGCAGCCGGGGTGGTTCCGCGCGGCGGGCACCAGCGTGGCCGCACCACTGCTCGCCGGGATCACCGCGCTGGCCGCCCAGCAGGCCGGACACCACCTCGGCCCGCTCGCCCCCAGGCTCGCCCGAATCGAACCGGGCACCCACGGCACCTACGACCTCGACCGAGGGTGCAACAGCGCCAACGGCGTGACCGGCGTCTGCGCGGTCCCCGGCCACGACGATGCCTCCGGAGTCGGAACCGTACGGAACGCCGTCACCTTCACCCGCACCCTCGCCGGACGCTGAACCACCCCACTGGGCCGGGCCAGCCAGGCTGCCGGCCGGGCCCGGCCCTGGCGCGCGGAGAGGCTGAAGAACTTCGAGTCCCTGGTCGCCGACTCCGGCAGCCTGACGACTTCGGCGTCCTGAGTTCACGGCGTCGGCACCCCCACTACTCGCCGGAGACACGCCCCCTTGTCCCCGTCCCGTTCAGTGACGCCTCCACCAACCCGGGCACCGGCTCCGCCGCCGCGCCGCCCCCCGGCCCGGCCGCCGCCGGCGCCGCCGCTTCCGGTCCGGCCTCCTCCCGCGCGTACCCGCTGCGCCCCACGTCCTCCGGCGCCGGCAGCGGCTGGTGGGGGTCGAGGCGGACGCCGCCCTCGCTGAGCGTGTCGTCCAGCGTGCGCCACAGCCAGCGGGCCAGGTAGTCGGTCAGATCGCCGCGGCTCAGGCCCGCCGGCTGCTCCAGCCAGCGGCCGACGGCGGCCTCCACGAAGCCGACCAGGCCGAAGGCCAGGGGCTCGGAGGTGCGCGGGTCGAGCTCGAAGGCGACGAGGTAGTCGGCGAACAGCCGCGCGGTGTGCTCGCCGATGGCCGTGCGCAGGTCGGTGATCGCGTCGGACTCGCCGGAGGTGCCGGTGAGGGAGTGCCGGATGACGTAGCGGTAGAGGTTGCGGTGGTCGGCCAGCCAGCTCACGTACGTGCCGATGGCCGTGCCGAGCATCTCCAGCGGCGAGCCCTCGGGGTTCCACACCGGGCCCAGCTCGGCCGTCAGCTGCTCCACGGCGCGCTGGGCGATCGCGCGGTACAGGTCGTCGGCGCCGGAGAAGTGCTTGTAGAGCCGGGGCCGGGCCACGCCGGCGTACGCGGCGATCTGCTCGGTGGACACCTCGGGCCCGATAGCCGTGATGGCGGCCAGGGCCGCGTCCACGAACTCCGCCCGCCGCCGCTCGTGCTGCCCGGCCCAGCGGGTGGCTCTGCCGTCCGCGCCGCTGGAACTGTTTCGCGAGGCCATGGGTGAAGTCTAGCGAATAGGGGGTACGCGAATGTACGCTCTAGTTAGCGGGTACGTCGGTGTACCCCCTAAAGTGGCCGGGCACCGAGCCCGGCCGCACCGACCAGCCGAGTACCGAGCCGAGTCCCATCCCGGAGGTGTCGACGATGACCAGCGTGGCAGTGGACGTCCAGCGCGGCAGCACGGACGAGGACGTGTCAAGGCGCCTCCTCGCCTCGGCGGCGACCCTGTCGTACGACCCGTTGGTGGAGGTCGACTGGGACGCGCCGCTCCCGGAGGACGCCTACGGACTCAACCCCGAGTGGAGCACGCTGTACGGCACCCGGCTGTGGGACGAGACGACCGAGGCGCAGCGGGTCACGCTCACCCGGCACGAGGTCTGTTCGATCATGTGCACGGGCATCTGGTTCGAGATGATCCTCCAGCAGATGGTGCTGCGCGACCAGTACGTCAAGAACCCGGCGAACGCCGAGTTCCAGTTCGCGCTCACCGAGATCGCCGACGAGTGCCGCCACTCGATCATGTTCGCCCGCGCGTGCGAGAAGATGGGCGTGCCGGCGTACTTCCCCGACCGTCTCAGCATCGAGCTGGGCCGCGGCTTCAAGGCGCTGGCCGCGGCCGAGACCGCCTACGGCGGCATCCTCGTGGCCGAGGAGGTGCTGGACGTGATGCAGCGCGACTGGATGCGCGGTGAGAACGTGCTGCACATCGTGCGCTCCACCAGCAAGATCCACGTGGTGGAGGAGTCGCGGCACATGAAGTTCGCCCGCCAGGAGATCCGCGAGCGGATGGCCGGCATCAGCGCGGCCCGCCGCCACATCAGCAGTATCGCGATCGCCTCGGGCGCGTACTTCATCCTGCGGAACATCGTGAACAAGGGCGTGTACGCCGCGGCCGGCCTGGACACCGAGCGGGCCGTCGAAGAGGCGCGCGACAACGCGCACTACCAGTCGATGCTCCGCTCCAGCTGCTCCCACCTGATGGAGTTCCTGAACGACGCCGGGCTGCTGACCCGGCCGGCGATGGCGATCTACAGGCGCGTCCACATGCTCTGAGGCCCAGCCGCCGCTCCCGCACTTCTCGCTCTCGTCCGCCGCCGACCGGCAGCCGCACCACGAGGAACGTCAACGGCCATGGCCTACGCGATCACCCAGACCTGCTGCAACGACGCCTCGTGCGTGTCCGTCTGCCCGGTCAACTGCATCCACCCGACCCCGGACGACCCGGACTTCGGCACCACCGACCTGCTCTACATCGACCCCAAGGCGTGCATCGACTGCGGCGCCTGCGTGGACGCCTGCCCGGTCGACGCGATCTTCCCCGTCGACCGGCTGCGCGGCTCCGACACCGTCTACGCCGAGCTGAACCGCCAGTACTACGACACGCGCGAGGGCGACAACGCGTGGGGCGCGCCGCACTTCCCGCAGGCCGTGCCCGACGGGTCCGAGGACCTGCGGATCGCCGTCGTGGGCACCGGGCCCGCCGCCTCGTACACCGCGCAGGCGCTGCTGCGCGCCACCGGCGCCTCGGTCACGATGATCGACCGGCTGCCGGTGCCCGGCGGCCTGGTGCGCTTCGGCGTGGCCCCGGACCACACCTCGACCAAGCGGATCGGGGACAGCTTCGCCGGCCTGTTCCGGCACCCGCGGGTGCGCGTGCACATGAACGTCGAGGCGGGCAAGCACGTCACGGCCGCCGAGATCGCCGCCCACCACCACGCCGTGGTGTACGCGGTGGGCGCCGCGACCGACCGGGCCCTGGGCATCCCCGGCGAGGACCTGCCCGGCAGCCTGCCGGCCACCGCCTTCGTCGGCTGGTACAACGCGCACCCCGGCATGGCGGCCACCGCCGTGGACCTGTCCGCCGAGCGCGCGGTCGTCGTCGGCAACGGCAACGTCGCCCTCGACGTGGCGCGCATCCTGGTCTCCGACCCCGAGCGGCTTGCCGCCACCGACATCGCCGACCACGCGCTGGCCGCGCTGCGCGACAGCGGCGTGCGCGAGGTGGTGCTGCTCGGGCGGCGCGGCCCGGACCAGGCGGCGTTCACCGGGCCGGAGTTCCTGGCCCTGACCCACCTGCCGGGCGTGGAGGTCGTCGTGGACGACGCCGACCCGCACACCCGCGCGGCCCTCGCCGCCGCCCGCCCCGGGTCCACGGCCGCGCTGCTGCGCGGCGTGCCCGCCCGGGGCGTGGACCTCGCGGCCGCCCCGGCCCCCGGCAAGCGGATCGTCTTCCGCTTCTTCACCGCCCCCACGCAGGTCATCGGCGACGGCCGGGTCGAGGCGCTGCGCGTCGCCGGCACCCGGCCGGCGGCCGGCGCCGCGGACGGCCCGGTGACCGTGGAGCGCACCGGCGCCGAGGAGACCGTCGCGGCCGGCCTGCTCGTACGGTCCATCGGCTACCGCAGCAGCCCCGTGCCCGGCCTGCCGTTCGACGCCGCCCGCGCCACCGTGCCGCACCGCGGCGGGCGGGTGGTGGACCCGGCCACCGGCGAGCCGCTGGCCGGGACGTACGTGGTCGGCTGGATCAAGCGCGGCCCCTCCGGCGGCATCGGTACGAACCGGACGTGCGCCGCCGAGACCGTGGACGCCCTGCTGGCCGACGCCGCCGCGGGCCGCCTGCCGCGGCCGGTGGGCACGGCCCGGGAGTTCGCCCGGCTGGTGCGCCGCCGCAGGCCGAGCGCCATCGGGCGGCGGCAGGTGCTGGCGATCGACCAGGCCGAGCGGCGGCTCGGCGAGCGGGCCGGGCGGCTGCGGGTGAAGTTCGCGACCGTACCGGAGCTGCTGCGGGCCACCCGGCGGCCCGGCCCGCGCTGAGGCCCGGCCCGGCGGTGACGTACGGCCCGGCCCGCGGCGGCCGGGCGGGCG
>NZ_JAVSCF010000080.1:0-23428 GCF_031932565.1 Streptomyces sp. B1866 | reverse complement strand
CCCGGCGCGGCCACGGCGGCGTGCCCGCCGGGGTAGCCGGGCCGGCGGTCGGGGCGGGCGCGGCCGGCCACGGCCTGCGCGACGCGGGCGAGCAGCAGCTCGCGCGCGGTCGCGGTGTCCGCCACGTGCGCCAGGTCGACGTACGTGATGGTGGCCAGCAGGCCCTCCACGGGCGTGTCCTCGACCCGTACGGTCAGCAGGCGGCGCTCGGGCGCGTCCGGGTCGGAGCGCAGCGCGGCCAGCCACTCCATGCGGCCGAAGCGGGAGCGCTTGTAGTTGTCGGACAGGACGGCGACGACGGCGGCGGACTCGCTGACGCCGCGGTCCATGAAGTCCATGAAGTTCGTGCCGGGCACGAAGTCCCACGCCTGGACGATGGTGCGGTAGCCGACCTCCTCCAGCGTCCAGGCGATCCACGAGGCCCAGCGCTCATCGGCGGGCGAATAGCTGATGAAGAAGTCCAGCGCCCCGGATTCCCCCGTCAGTCCTTGGCGAGCGACCATGCCCGCCATTCTATGAATCGCCGTCAAAACCGTAAATAGTAAGCCTCTTTGGAACCGGATTCAAACATTCAGGGGCGGGCGCACGGAAGTTCGTGCGATCCTTTCGCCCATGCGCGTTCTTCGGCACCTGCGGCACCCGCGGGTCGTCAAGCGCCTGCACCCGCTGGACTGGCTCGCCGCGGGGCTGCTCGCCTGCGGGCTGCTGTGCGTGGCCACCGGAGCGCTGCCGACCGGCCCGGCGGGCGAGGTCATGGACCGCATCGGGCCGCTGCTGGCCTTCCTCGCCACCGTGATCGTGCTGGCCGAGCTGACCAGCGAGGCGGAGGTCTTCGACGTGGTCGCGGCGGGCGTGGCGCGGGCCGGGCGGGGCAGCTACGCGCTGCTGTTCCTGCTGTGCGTGGCCTTCGCCGGCGTCACCACGGCGACCCTGAACCTGGACACCACGGCCGTGCTGCTGACGCCCGTCATGCTGGCGCTGGCCTCGCGCGTGGGCATCGCGACCGTACCGCTGGCCATGACCACGGTCTGGCTGGCCAACACCGCCAGCCTGCTGCTGCCGGTGTCCAACCTGACGAACCTGCTGGCCTCCGACCGCGTCGCGCTGTCGCCCGCGGGCCTGGCCCGGGCCATGTGGGCGCCGCAGCTCGCGGCGCTGGCGGCGACCATGGCGTGCCTGTGGCTGTGCTACTGGCGGCGCGGCGTGCGCGGCGCGGACGCCTACCTGCCGCCCGCCCGGCACCGGCCCGCCGACCCGTGGCTGTTCCGGGTGTGCGCGGCCGCGTGCGCGGGCTTCCTGCTGGTGCTGCTCGTGACCGGCGTGCCGCTGTGGGCGGCCTCGGGCGGCGCGGCCGTGGCCGCGGTCGCGGTCTTCGCGGTGCGGCGGCGGTCGGTGCTGCGGCCCTCGCTGGTGCCGTGGCGGCTGCTGGCGCTGGTGCCCGGCATGTTCCTGGTCGTGCAGACGATGGACGAGCACGGGCTGCACGAGGTGCTCGCCTCGGCGGTGGGCGACGACGGCGGGGTCGGCGGCATGTTCCGGGCGGCGGCGGTCGGCGCGGGCCTGTCCAACGTGCTCAACAACCTGCCCGTCTACCTCGCGGGCGAGGCCGCCGTCCCGGCCGGCAACCACGACCAGCTGCTGGCCCTGCTCATCGGGACCAACGTCGGCCCGGTGGTGGCGCCCTGGGCCTCATTGGCCACGCTGCTGTGGTTTGAACGGTGCCGCGCGCAGGAGGTGCGGGTGTCGCTGGGGCGGTTCGCGGCGACGGGCGCGGTGCTGGCGGTGACGGCGGTCGCGGCGTCGACGGCGGCGCTGGCGGCGGTGCGGTGAGGTGTGGCGCGGGGCGCTGGCTGTGGGTACGACTCGTACGTGCGGCCGTGCGGGATGGGCGGGCCGTGCGGGCCGTACGCGCGGGCGGGCCGTCGGGGCTCTCAGGGGCGGGCGGTGGGGCGCGGGCCGCTCAGGGGGCGGTGGGGCGCGGGGCGGTCAGGGGCGGGCGGTCAGGGCGCGGCCGGCGGCCACGAGGTCGAGCAGCGCGGGCAGCAGCTCCGGCCGCGCCGCGACGAAGCTGCGGTCGGTGTCCGGGCCGCCGAGGCCGATGGGGAAGGGCCCGCCGTCCAGGGCGGTGACGCGCACGCCCGCCTCGGCGGCGAGCAGCGCGCCGGCCGGAAGGTCGATCATCTCCGCGCGGTAGCCGACGAAGCCGTCGATGTCCCCGCGGGCCAGCATGGACCAGGTCAGCAGGGGTGCCCACAGCTGGAGGAGCCGCCGGGCGCCGCCCTCCAGGGTGTTCTTCAGGGCCCGGGCGGCCGGGTCGGCGCGGGCCACCGCGTGACCCTGCGTCCACGCCAGCAGCGGCCCGGCGGGCGGCACCGCGCGCGGGGCGGCGGTCAGCGGCCCGTGCGGGCCGTACGCGCCGCCGCCGCGCGCCGCCGTCCACGTCAGGTCGGTCACCGGCTCGTGGACCACGCCGACCACCGTCTCGTCGCCCGCGCACAGGCCGATGCCGACGACGTAGGCGGGCAGGCCGATCACCAGGTTGTTGCTGCCGTCGAGGGGGTCGACCAGCCAGGTGCGGCCCGAGTCCGGTCCGTCGCCGTCGCCGTCGCCGTCGCCGTCCAGCGCGCCCGACTCCTCGGCGAGGATCCGGTCGTGCGGGAAGTGCTCCCGCAGCCGCCGGACCACGATCTGCTCCGCCATCAGGTCCAGGTCCGTGACGACGTCGCCGCGCTCGCCCTTGGCCCGTACGCCGTAGCCGTCCCGGCCGTCCGGGAACCGCTCGCGCAGCAGCGCGCCCGCCTCGCGCGCGGCGGCCACCGCGACCTCGCGCTCGGCCGCGTACGCCGCGCCGTCCGGCGGCGCGGGGCACGGCGGGGCCGCCGGGTCAGGACGTGCCGGACGACGGGTCATGAACCCTCCTGAGAGCCGACCCGGCGATCCGGGCGGTGAGCGGACTGTCGCACTGCCGGCGCACCACGCGGTGGCCCGTGCCGTGCACCGGGCCCAGGGACAGGTCGGTGCGGTCCGGTACGGAGCGGCCGAGCACGAGCGTGGCGGCCGCCGCGCCCTCGGGAACGTCGGTGAAGTGGAACTCCCCGGCGGGCAGCGTGTAGATCTCGCCGCGGCGGCTGGTCTGCACCGGTCCCGCCTCGCAGCGGACCAGGCGGGGAGTGGGCTGGATCTCGTCCACCCCGAAGGGGCGGCTGCGCACCTCGAAGACGCGGTGGGTCGGTCCGTACGCGCCCGGCGCGCCGCTCTCCGGCGACGTAACGGCTGACGTCTGGCCGGCTGACGTCTGGCCGCCTGACACCGGGTCGGCTGACACGGGGTCGGCTGACGCCGGGTCGGCTGACGCCGGGTCGGCTGACGCCGGGTCGGGCGGCGAGGGGTCGGCGCGGCCCGCGTCGCGCACCTCTAATCGCACGTTCCCCACCTGGCCGTACAGCACGCAGCTCGTCAGCTCCCAGCTGTGGCAGTGCAGGCCGGAGGTGGTGACGGCCGCCGCGCGGCTGCCGAAGACGTGCACGCAGGCGCCCCGGCCATGGCCGTCGCGCAGCACCGGCAGGCAGAAGAAGCCCAGCGGATGGCGGACGGCGCGCACCGGGCTGCGGCCCGCGGCGACCGCGGCGAGCATGGCGGCGGCCAGGCCCAGCAGCTCGCCGGCCGCTCCCTCGCGGGCGGCGGCCCGTTCCAGCGTGCAGTAGTCCGTCATTGCCGCATCCCGCCCCCCAGCAGCCCGCGGCGCTCAGCGGTGGTAGGGGTTCTCCGCGCGAAGCGCTTTGTCGATGATTTCGCCGACGTCCTGGTCTGTCAACGCGGTCGGCAGCGGCAGCCCGAGCCCGTCGAACAGTCGCCTGGCCTCGTCCACGGTCGGCTCGTCGGACAGCGGCACGGCGGCCCGCAGGTCGAGCTTGACGGCCTGTTCGCGGGCCTGGTGCAGCTCGGTGACGTAGTAGTCGTACAGGGCGCGGCCCCGGTCCACGCACAGGCCGACGCGGCGCGGGTCGTCCTGGGTGATGACCAGGCAGGACGACGACAGGTCGAAGCGCAGGGCCGGCGCCACGGAGGAGAGGTGGACGTCGATCTCCAGGGTGTCGAGACGCTGCCGGTACCAGCAGGCCGCCAGCACGGTCGCGTACGACTCCTTGCGCGTACGGTCCGCGCTCCACGCGTCGCCGGGCCCGGCGTCCGGCCGGCGCCCGAACGACTGCCGGAAGCGGGCGTACGCCAGGCAGACCCGCTCGTCGGCCGGGTTGACGATGTCGAGCTTGACGACGAGGGAGCGCCGCCGGCTCTGCGCCAGCCGCACGCACTCCGGCAGCGTCACCGCGCGCAGGTACGTGCCGGTGCCGCCCCTGAACACCCAGCGGTCGGTGTCCTCGCGGGCCAGCCGCAGGGTCTCCGCCAGCTCGGCGCCGGACAGCGAGCGGACCATGGTGACGTCGTCGATGCCCTGCCGCAGCCCGGCGCTCGCCTCGCGGATGTCGGCGACCCGGCGCCTGCGGTCCGCCAGCAGCCCGTACACCAGCGAGGCCAGGACCAGGAGGATGGCGCCGGACGCCACCTGGTCGCTGACGAGGTCGGAGAAGATGTCCAGCACCCCGACCGTGACGGCCACGGCCACGGCGACGACGCCGTCCAGATTCCTGATCGCCCACGCGATGGCGTCCTCAAGCCGATGCCCGCGCTGCCCGCCCGTGCGTGTCACGTCCCCCGACCTCTCCGCGGATTCACCCGAAATGCTAGAAGCCGAACGGCGCGGGCCGCCAGGGAGACGGGCGGAGCGGGATGCGGGGCACGGGCCAGGACGGCGCGTCAGACGGTCGCAGACGGTCGTCATGCGGCTCAGACGGCTCAGACGGCTCAGACGGCTCAGACGGCGAGGATCACCTTCCCCACGTGCTCGCCGGCGTCCAGCACCCGGTGCGCCTGCGCGGCGTCGCGCAGCGGGAGCGTGCGGTCCACCACCGGTCGGACGCGGCCGTCGCCGAACATCGGCCAGACGTGCTCCCGTACGGCCGCGACGATCGTCGCCTTCTCCGCGAGCGGGCGGGCGCGCAGGGAGGTGGCGGTCACGGCGCCGCGCTTGGCGAGCAGCGCGCCGAGGTTCAGCTCGCCCTTGACGCCGCCCTGGAGGCCGATGATCACCAGGCGGCCGCCCACGGCGAGGGCCTTCACGTTCCGGCTCAGGTACTTGGCGCCGATGATGTCCAGGATCACGTCCGCGCCCGTGCCGTCGGTGGCCTTGCGGAGCTCCGCGACGAAGTCCTGCTCGCGGTAGTCGACCAGGATGTCGGCGCCCAGGGCCGCGCACGCCTGGAGCTTGTCCGCGCTGCCCGCGGTGACCGCGACGCGTGCGCCGACGGCCTTCGCGAGCTGGATCGCCATCGTGCCGACGCCGCTCGCCCCGCCGTGCACCAGCAGCGTCTCGCCGGGGCGCAGGTGGGCGATGAGGAACACGTTCGACCACACCGTCGAGGTGACCTCGGGCAGCGCGGCGGCGGTCACCAGGTCGACGCCGGGCGGCAGGGGCAGCAGCTGGCCGGTGGGCACGGCCACCTTCTCGGCGTACCCGCCGCCCGCGAGCAGCGCGCACACCTCGTCGCCCACGGCCCAGCCGTCCACGCCCGGGCCGAGCGCGGCGATCCGGCCCGAGCACTCCAGGCCCGGGTAGGGGGAGGCGCCGGGCGGCGGGTCGTAGAAGCCCTGGCGCTGGAGCAGGTCGGCGCGGTTCACGGCGGTGGCGGCGACCTCGACCAGCACCTCTCCCGGGCCGGGCACGGGGTCGGGGACCTCGGCCCAGACGAGGGCTTCGGGGCCGCCTGGTCGGGGGATGGTGATCGCATGCATGGCCGGGAGGCTACTCCTGGTCGCGCGCTGGGCCGGTCACCCGGGGCCCGGCCGGGGCGGGGCGAGGTGGTCGGCGGCTGGTTTCAGGACGCGTGGGGCGGCGGTATGGACCCGGTGCCGTGCGGGGTGGCGGCGGGGGTCGGGGTGGCCGAGGCGCGGATGATGGTGATCAGGCGGTCGGTGGCCTGGAGCGGGCTCGCGTCCGGGTGGTCGTACGGCAGCAGGCGGTGGCCGCGCAGGACGGAGACCACCAGGTCGTCGGTCTCCCGCACCGAGCGGCCCACCTCCGACTTGACCACCGTGCGCTCGACCAGGTCCAGCCCGCTGCCCTGCTGGATCAGGTCCTCGATGACCGCGCCCGCGCTGGGGCTCTGCACGCTCATCCCCAGCAGGCGCCCGGCCGCGCTGGAACTGGTGATCACGGCGTCGGCTCCGGACTGGCGCAGCAGCGGCGCGTTCTCCTCCTCGCGGACGGCGGCGACGATGTTGGCGCCCCGGTTGAGCTGGCGGGCGGTGAGCGTGACGAGCACGGCGGTGTCGTCGCGCTGGGTGGCGACGACGAACTGGCGGGCGCGCTGGGCCTCGGCGCGCACCAGCACGTCGCTGCGGGTCGCGTCGCCGACGACGCCCGCGAAGCCCTCCGCGTTGGCCGCCTCGATCACCTTGTGGTCGGCGTCGACCACGACGACCTGCTTCTTGGACAGACCGGTGGCGCACAGGGTCTGCACGGCCGACCTGCCCTTCGTACCGAAGCCGACGACGACGGTGTGATCGCGCAAGGCGGACCTCCAGCGGGTCAAGCGGTACTGGTCCCGGGTGCGCTCGGCGAGGACTTCGAGCGTGGTGCCGACCAGGATGATCAGGAAGAGCACGCGGAGCGGGGTGACGAGGAGGGCGTTGGTCAGCCGGGCGCTGTCGCTGTACGGGACGATGTCGCCGTAGCCGGTGGTGGAGAGGGTGACGGTGGTGTAGTAGACCGCGTCGAGGAAGCTGATCTCGTCGTCGGCGTTGTCGTGGTAGCCGGTGCGGTCTGTGTAGACCAGGGCGACGGTGGCCGTCATGACCAGCAGCGCGAGCAGCAGCCGGCGCGCTACCTGGCGCAGCGGGCCCGCGGTGTAGCGCGGGAGGCGGACGCGGTGGGCGGGGGGCTCGGGGGTGTGGGCGGCGGCGTCGGAGGTGGGCAGCTTCACGCCGGGTCTCCTGCTGCTCCTCGGTGCGGTGCGCGCGGTCCTCGGGAGGTGTGCCGGGCCGGGTCAGGGGGCGTGCTCGCGGCCGCGGCCGGGGGCGTGCGCGGGGACGTGGCCCGGGGCGTGCGCGGGGCCGGGTCCGGCGGGCCGGGGGGCTGGTCGCCGGTGCTCCAGGGGCCGGGGAGTGACCAGGGGAGGTCGAGGATGTCGGCCTCGGCGCCGCGCGGCGCGCCGCCGGGCGGGATGACGGCGAGGCCGTCCGCCACCGCGATGCCGCGCAGCATGGCCGGGCCGTTGAAGCGCAGCGGCACCGCCTCCTCGCCCTCGTCGCCCTCGGCGTCGCGGAAGGTGACCGGGACCAGCCGCGTGTCGTACGGGTGGCCGGGTACGGCGGCGGCGAGCGGCGCGGGGCGGGGGGCGGGCGCGGGGCGGCCCGCGAGCGTGCGCAGCAGGGGCTCGGCGAGGGTCAGCAGACCGGAGACGGCGGCCAGCGGGTTCCCGGGCAGGCCGACGAGGTGCCGGCGGGGCGCGGCCGGGCCCGCGCCGGGCGGGGCGGTGGTGGTCCTGGCCTGGGCGGCGGGATCGTCGCGGGGTCCGGCGGGGGTGTCGGCCGGGGCGAGGCGGGCCAGCAGCATGGGGTGGCCCGGGCGGACCGCGACCCCGTCGACCAGCAGCTCGGCGCCCAGGCGGCGCAGGGTGGGGTGCAGGTGGTCGACGGGCCCGCCGGCGGTGCCGCCCGTGGTGACGACCAGGTCGGCGGGGGAACCGGCGACGGCCTCGTACAGCGCGTCGGCGTCGTCGGGCAGGCGGCGCACGGCGAGCACGTCGGCGCCGAGCGCGCGCAGCCAGGGGCCGAGCATGGGGCCGAGCGCGTCGCGGATGCGGCCGTCGCGGGGCAGCCCGCGCTCCAGCAGCTCGTCGCCGAGGACCAGGATCTCCACGCCGGGGCGCGGGGCGGTCGGCAGGCCGTCGTACCCGGCCGCCGCGGCCAGGCCCAGGACGGCCGGGGTGATCAGGGTGCCCGCGGGCAGCAGCTGGTCGCCGCTGCGGCACTCCTGCCCGCGGGGCCGGATGTCCTGGCCGAGGGCGACGGGGTGGTGGCCGGGCAGGACGTGCAGCCAGCCGGCGTCGTCGACGGTGCCGTGCTCGGCGCGCAGCACCGCGGTGGCACCGGCCGGAAGGCGGGCTCCGGTGGCGATGCGGACGGCGTGGCCGTCGGGAAGGGGTGCGGTGGGGGCGTGGCCCGCGAGGATGCCCGGCCCGTCGGCGGCGGGCAGCCGCCACGGGCCCGGCCCGGCCAGGGCCCAGCCGTCCATGGCGGAACTGTCGAACGACGGCAGGTCGGTGAGGGCGACCAGCGGTTCGGCCAGCACGTGGCCGAGGGCGTCGGGAAGCGTGCGCGGGACGGCGGCCGCCCGTCGGCCCAGGGCGGTAGGGGACTCGGCCTCCGGCCCGGCGCCCCGGTCCCGGGCCGCCACGGGGGCACGGGCGGCGATCGCGCGCGCGGCGGGCCAGGAGGTGTGCGCCCGGTGCGCGGCCGGGGGCCGCGGCGCGGCGGAGTGGTGTGCGGCGGGCTGGTGTGCGGTGGCCTGGTGTGCGGTGGCCTGGTGTGCGGTGGCCTGGTGTGCGGTGGCCTGGTGTGCGGTGGCCTGGTGTGCGGTGGCCTGGTGTGCGGTGGCCTGGGACCCGGCCGACGGGTGCGTGGCGGACTGGGCAGCACCGGGTCGCGCGGGCCGGGCGGCCGAGGGGCCGGCGGACGGGCGACCGGGGGCGTCGTGCGGGCCGGGCGCGTCGTGAGGAGTGTGCGGTGGACGAGCCTTCGACGCCGCGCCGAGCGGCGGGATGCCCTGCGACGGGCCGCCGCCTGGCGGGGCGCCTTGCGGCGGACTCGGTGCGCTCGGTGCGGTGGGCGGGGGGTCGGGGGCCATGACCAGCGCCAGCGCCTCGTCGACCTCGCGGTCCAGCCGCTCCGCGTCCCCCTCGGCGGCCCTGTCGGCGTCGGCGCTCCCGCGCCGGGGCTTCCGGTTCGTCATCCCGCCGGCCGCTCCGGCTCCCCCGGCGTGCCGGCCTTTCCGGACGCGTCGGCCGCTCCCGGCGCGTCGGCCTCCTCGGCCCACCGGGCCGCCAGCGCGACGGCCTTGCGGGTGGCGTCGGCCAAGGCCTCCGGCCCGCCGCCCCGCTGCGCGGCGGCATAGCCGACGAGGAAGGTGGTGAGCGGGGCCGCGGGGCGGGCCACGCCGTGGGCGGCCTCCCTGGCGAGGTCGAGCAGGGCCGCGGTGTCGACGTCGAGGTCGACGCCGAGCTCGGCCTTTACTGCCGTCATCCATTCGTCCAACACGTGTCCATGCTCCCTGATCCGCGCGCGTGCCGCGCTGATGTCCTCCCAGGTGTCGCAGTCGAACGAGTCGCCCGCGCGGTCCAGCAGCGCGAGGTCCAGCTCGTCCGTCAGCAACCGCAGGGGCAGCCCGGCGAGCCCGCCGTGCTCGGCGGCCAACAGGGCCAGCTCGCGGCGCAGCGGCTCGGCGCGGTAGACGGCGACAAGAGGCTGCGCCCGACCACCGGCGTCCACCAGCACCACCCCCTCAGCCCCGCCGACCGCGCCGCCTTCAGCCCCGCCGCTCGCGCCGCCGACTCCGGCCCGGCTGACCGCATCGCCGCTCGCTGTCCTGCCGAGCCCGGCCCCGCCGCACGCGGAACCGCCACCCGCGGAACCGGGCCCCGACCCGCCGCCCCCGGCCTCGCCTCTTGCCCCGACCCGGGCGGCCTCGCCCGGCGCGGGTCCGCCGACGACACCGCCACCTGCCGACGGGCCACCCGCGGCACTGCCGCCTGTGTCACCGCCGCTTGCGGCACTGCCGCGCACCGCCGCGGCGGCCCCGGCCCCGGCCGCCGCACCACCGTCCTCGGCGCTGACCTCGGCGCTGGCCTCGGCCCGGCCGCCCGCGCCGCCGCCGAGGGCCGTCAGGAGCGCCCGCACGCTCTCCGCCGTGAGGAACGGCAGGTCCGCGGAGAGCACGAGCACCACCGGGGCCGTGGTGGCGCGCACCCCGGCGTCCAGGGCGGCGACCGGGCCGCCGCCCGGCGGCTGCTCGCGGGTCCACTCCACGGGCCGTACGGTCGGCCGGCGCGGGCCGACCACGACGGTCCGCCGCGCGTCCGCGCAGGCGCCCAGCACCCGGTCGAGCAGGGGCCTGCCGCCCACCCGCACCGCGGGCTTGTCCGCCCCGCCGAGGCGCCGGGCGGCGCCTCCGGCCAGGATCACAGCGTCGTACGCGGTCACCCCAGGAGTATGGCCGTATCCCGGAGATCCAACCGCGCGGGGGCTACAGCGTCCGCAGCAGCAGCGCCGGGTTCTCCACGTGGTCGGCCACGCACCGCAGGAAGCCGCCCGCCACCGCCCCGTCGCACACCCGGTGGTCGAAGGTGAACGACAGCTGCACCACCTGCCGCACCGCCAACTCTCCTTCGTGCACCCACGGTTTGGCCGCTATCCGGCCGACCCCGAGCATGGCGGCCTCGGGATGGTTGATGATCGGTGTCGAGCCGTCGACTCCGAAGACTCCGTAGTTGTTGAGTGTGAACGTGCCTCCTGTCAGCTCGGCTGGGGTCAGCGTGCCGGTCCTGGCGGCCTCGGTCAGGCGGGCCAGCTCGGCGGAGAGGCCTGCCAGGTCGCGGGCGTGGGCGTCACGGACGACCGGGACGACCAGGCCGCGGCTGCTCTGGACGGCGAAGCCCAGGTGCACGGCCGGGAGCCGGACGACCTCCCGGCGCTCGGTGTCCACCGTGGCGTTCAGCTCGGGGTGCCGGGCCAGCGCCGCCGTGCAGATCCGGGCCAGCAGGGCGAGCAGCGACACCCTGGGCCCCTCGGCGGCGTTCACCGCCGTACGCGCCGCGAGCAGCGCGGTCGCGTCGGCGTCCACCCAGCAGGTCGCGTCGGGAATCTCCCGGCGGCTGCGCACCAGCTTGTCGGCCGCCGCGCCCCGTATGCCTCGCAGCGGCACCCGCTCCCCGGCCGGGCCTGGCCGCCCGGCGTGTCCGGTCCAGCTCCCGGTCCCGGTCGGCTCCGAGGCGGCCCGGCCCCCGGAGCCGCCCTCATCCGGCAGCCCGGCCGCGGTGGCCGGACCGGCCGAAGCAGACGGACCGACCGGACCGACCGGAGCAGACGGACCGGATGGAGCAGACGGACCGGCGCCGACCGCCGCCGACCGCGCCGCGCGCTCCACGTCCGCGCGCAGGACCAGCCCGTCCGGACCCGTGCCCGCGATGTCCCGCAGGTCGAGGCCGCGCTCCCGGGCCAGCCGCCGGACCAGGGGCGAGACCACCGGGACGACCTCGCTCCCCGGCCGCCTCCGGCCGCCGCGCGCGCGGCGGCGCCGAGTCCCCAGGGCGCCCGTGCCGTAGCCCACCAGGACGTTGCCCGACCCCGGAGGCCGCGCCCTCGGCTCCTCCCCCGGCTCCGCGTCCTCCCGCCGACCAGGCCCCGGCTCCTCCCGCCGCTCCGGCTCGGGGCCGTCCCGCCGACCGGGCCCCGCGCCGCCCCCCGGTCCCGGCTCGCCCGGCGCACCCGCCTCCCCGGCGCTCCGGCCGCCCGCCTCCCCGGCGCCCGGGCCCGGCTCGCCCGCCTCCGGGCCCGGCACGGCCGCCTCCGGGCTCGGCACGGCCACCGTCAGCAGGGGCGCACCGACCGGCAGCTCGGTGCCCTCCCGGCCGAAGCAGGCGGTGACCACACCGCCGTACGGGCACGGCAGGTCCACCGTCGCCTTGGCGGTCTCCACCTCCACCACCGGCTGGTCGACGGCCACCACGTCGCCGACCCGGACCAGCCACCGCACGATCTCCGCCCCGGTCAGCCCCTCCCCCAGGTCGGGCAGCGTGAACTCGCGGACTTCGGCCATCAGCCCTCGCCTCCCGGCGTCCACTCCGCCTCCCACTGGAGCCGGGCCACGGCGTCCAGCACCCGGTCGACGCCGGGCAGGTGGTATCGCTCCAGCATCGGCGGCGGGTACGGGATGTCGAAGCCGGTGACCCGCAGCACCGGCGCCTGGAGGTAGTGGAAGCAGCGCTCGGTGATCCGGGCGGCGATCTCCCCGCCCGGGCCGGCGAACCCCGCCGCCTCGTGGACCACCACCGCACGGCCCGTCCGCCGCACCGAGGCGCACACCGTGTCGTCGTCGAGCGGCACCAGCGACCGCAGGTCGACGACTTCCAGGTCCCAGCCCTCCGCCACCGCCGCCCCGGCCGCCTCCAGGCAGACGGGCAGGGCGGGTCCGTAGGTGACGAGGGTGGCGGGCCGGCCGTGCCCGGTGGCGGCGCGGCGCACGGCCGCCCGGCCGATCGGCGGGACCTGCCGCGGATGGTCGGGCGACCAGTGGGCCCGGGACCAGTACAGCCGCTTCGGTTCGAGGAAGACGACCGGGTCGTCGGAGGCGATGGCGGCGCGCAACAGCCCGTAGGCGTCGGCGACGGTCCCGGGGACGACGACGTGCAGGCCGGGGGTGGCCATGTAGTAGGCCTCGGAGGAGTCGCTGTGGTGCTCGACCCCGCCGATGCCGCCCCCGTAGGGCACCCGCACGGTCAGGGGCAGGGGCAGGGCGCCGCGCGTGCGGTTGCGCATTCGGGAGACCTGGCTGACCAGTTGCTCGAAAGCCGGGTAGGCGAAGGCGTCGAACTGCGTCTCCACCACCGGCCGCAGTCCGTACATGGCCATGCCGACGGCCGTGCCGAGGATGCCGGCCTCGGCCGGCGGCGTGTCCGAGCAGCGGTCCTCGCCGAACTCGGCGGCGAGCCCGTCGGTGATCCGGAACACTCCGCCCAGCGTGCCGACGTCCTCGCCCATCACGTGCACGGCCGGGTCGGCGGCCAGGGCGTCGCGCAGCGCGCGGTTCAGCGCCCGCGCCATGGTGACGGGCCGGGCGGCGGCGCCGGGACCCGCGCCGGTGCCCGCGGCCGCGGTGGTCACCGGTCCTCCTCGTCCTGGGCCTCCGCGTCCAGCTCGGCCCGCAGCGCGGCGGCCTGCTCGTCCAGCTGCCGGGTCGGGCGGGCGTAGACGTGCGCGAACAGCTCCATCGGGTCGGGGGCCGGGGGCTGGCCGAGGCGGTCGCGCAGGTCGGCGGCCAGCCGCTCGGCGGCCTCCCGCGCGCCCCGCGCGGCGGCCTCGTCCAGCAGCCCTCTGTCCCGCATGGCCTGCTCCACCAGGGCCACCGGGTCGTGGGCGCGCCAGGCCTCGACCTCGGCGTCGGGACGGTAGCGGGCGGCGTCGTCGGCGTTGGTGTGGGCGTCGACGCGGTAGGTGACGGCCTCGACCAGGGTGGGGCCGTCACCGTCGCGGGCCCGGCGGACGGCCTCGGCGAGGACCTGGTGGACGGCGACGGCGTCGTTGCCGTCCACCAGGCGGCCGGGCATGCCGTAGCCGACGGCCTTGTGGGCGAGGGAGGGGGCGGCGGTCTGCCGGGCGAGGGGGACGGAGATCGCGAAGCCGTTGTTCTGCACGAGGAAGACCACGGGGGCGCGCCAGACGGCGGCGAAGCCCAGCGCCTCGTGGAAGTCGCCCTCGTTGGTGCCGCCGTCGCCGACCAGGGCGAGCGCGACGGTGTCGTCGCCCTTCAGGCGCGCGGCGCGCGCCAGGCCGACGGCGTGCGGCAGCTGGGTGGCCAGGGGAGTGCACAGCGGGGCCACCCGGTGGGCGCGCGGGTCGTGGCCGCAGTGCCAGTCGCCGCGCAGCAGGGTCAGCGCGCGCACCGGGTCGAGACCGCGCACCACGGCGGCCAGCGTGTCGCGGTAGGTGGGGAAGAGCCAGTCGCGCTCCCGCAGCACGAGACCGGCCGCGACCTGGCACGCCTCCTGGCCGGTGGAAGAGGGGTACACGGCCAGTCTGCCCTGCCGGGTGAGGGCGGTGACCTGCGCGTTGTACCGGCGGCCGCGCACCAGCTCGCGGTGCAGCCTGGCCAGCAGGCCGGGGTCGACGCCGGCGGCCTCGGGAGTGCCCAGCACCCGGTGGGGGACCGGGTCGGGCAGCAGCGGCTCCGGGTCGGACCGGGGCCGCCAGGCGGGCGGGGGAGCGGGCCGGTAGATGCCGGGCTGGTCAAGAACCGTCATGACGACCTCCGTGACATGGTCGGGCGGACAGGTCCGTCGATCCCCGCCCCTCACCTACCGATTGTTCGGTCGAAGACACAGTTTGGCTACATGCGGCCTCAGCCTGTGGAAAATCGGTTCCGCACCCTCCGAGAAGGGGACAACACGTCCATGAAGGGGAGGCAGAGCGGCGTGCGGGGAGAACAGATGGCACCTTCGGGGGGCAGGTCCGCGGCGCGTCCGCTCGACTCCGTCGATCACGCCATCCTGCGGATTCTCCGGGCCGACGGCCGCGCCTCGATACGGTCGGTCGCCGAGCGGGTGCACGTCTCGCGCGCCAACGCCTACGCCCGTATCAACCGGCTCGTCGAGGACGGCGTGATCCGCGGCTTCAGCGCCCGGGTCGACCAGGAGCGGGCCGGCCAGGGCGCCTCCGCGTACATCACGATGAAGATCGTGCAGAACTCTTGGCGCACGGTCCGCGAAAAGCTCCAGTCACTGCCGGGAGCCGCGCACATCGCCCTGGTCACCGGGGATTTCGACGTCCTGTTGCAGGTGCACACGCCGGACAACCACTCGCTGCGCGAGCTGGTCCTCACCCGTATCCAGTCGATCCCGGAGGTGCTGAGCACGCGCACGCTGCTGGTGTTCGAGGAGCGGGACCTGGACGTCGACTCGTGACCCGCCGCCCGGCCCGGCCGAAGCCCCCCGGCCGCGCCCGTCGGCCACGTACGGCCGCGCCCGTCGGCCACGTACGGCCGCGTAGACGACGTACGGCCCCGTAGGCCTACGTGCGTAGTCCGGCGAAGGCCGTCACGACCACCGCGTCGGCGACCTCCTCGCAGCCCGCGGCCCCGCCCCGCTCCGGCCGGTACCACTCGGCGATCGAGTTGACCATGCCGAACAGCAGCCGGGTCGCCAGCCGCGGGTCCACGTCCGCGCGCAGGTCGCCGTCGGCCACGGCCCGCTTGACCAGTTCGGCCACCCGGTGGTCGAACTCCCGCCGCCGTTCCAGGGCCCACCGCTCGGTGTCGGTGTTGCCGCGCACACGCAGCAGCACGGTCACGTACGGCAGGTCCCGCATCAGCACCTCGGCGCTGCGCCGCACCACGTACTCCAGCCGCCCCACGGCGCGCCCCTCCCGCGCGGGCGGCTCGTCCAGGATGCCGAAGAGGCCGTCCAGGGCGCGGCTTATCGCCCGCCGCAGCAGCTCCTCCTTGCCCCTGACGTGGTGGTAGATCGAGGACTTGGAGATCCCCGCGGCGTGCGCGAGGTGCTCCATGGAGGTGCCGTCGTAGCCCCGCTCGTTGAACACCTCGACGGCGACCGCGAGCAACGTCTCGGGCGTGTAGGTGTCGCGCTTGGGCATGGCCATGATTACAGCAGCAATCCGCCGGTTGCCGCACGCCTGGCCAGCAGCCGGGACGGCGCGTACCGGCCGGTGGGGCAGGTGTGGTGCAGGTTGCCCAGGACGGTGCGCAGCCAGCGCGCTCCGAGCAGGTCGCCCCACTCCAGCGGCCCGCGCGGGTAGTTGACGCCCAGCCGCATGGCGGTGTCGACGTCCCCGGGGGCGGCCACGCCGCGGCCCACCGCGTCGGCGGCGAAGTCCGCGAGCATCGCGACGGTACGGGCCACGATCATGGCGGGGGTGTCGGGGATGACGCTGACCTTCTTGCCGAGCGCCTGGAAGAGGCCGACGGCGGGGCGTACGGCCTCGGGGGGCGCGGTGTCGGACGGGGCCAGGGCGATCCGGGTGGCGGCGCGGTAGTCCAGGGCCAGGTCGATCTGGACGGGGTGGCCGCCGGCTGCCGGGTCCGCGTCCGAGTCCGGCGTGGCGGGCGCCCCGTCGGCCAGCCGCAGCCGGGCTCCGCCGGGCAGGTCCAGGTAGCCGCCGTACGCGCCGGCCGGGCCCGTCGGTTCTTCTCCGGCGTCCGCCACGGTGACGCGGATGCCCGCTGCGGCGATCAGCTCGGGCAGCACGGCGAGCGGGCCCAGGTCGTCCGGGCCGACCACGGTGACCTCGGCGGGCGGCTCGCAGGGCTCGTACGTGTGCGGCTCGGGAGCGGCGGCGCCCTCCGCGTAGGGGAACCAGCCGTGGCCCGACTTGCGGCCGAGCAGCCCGGACTCCACCAGGCGCCGCTGCGCCAGGGACGGGGTGAACTTCGGGTCCTGGGAGAACGCCTCCCACACCGACCGGGTCACGGCCTCGTTCACGTCCTGCCCGATCAGGTCCGTCAGCTCGAAGGGGCCCATCTTGAAGCCGCCGGACTCGCGCAGCACGGCGTCGATGGTGGCCGGGTCGGCGGCCCGCTCCTCGTACAGCCGCAGGGCCTCGGCGTAGAAGGGGCGGGCGACGCGGTTGACGATGAAGCCGGGCGTGTCCGCGCAGTGCACCGGGGTCTTGCCCCAGGCCGCGGCGGTGGCGTACGCGCGGTCGGCGGCGGCCTGCTCGGTGGCGTGCCCGCGGACCACCTCGACCAGCGGAAGCAGCGGCGCCGGGTTGAAGAAGTGCAGGCCCAGGAGGCGGCCGGGGCGGCGCAGCGCGCCCGCGACGGCGGTGACGGACAGCGAGGAGGTGTTGGTGGCGAGCAGGCAGTCGTCCGCCACGATCCCTTCGAGGGCGGTGAAGAGCTGCTGCTTGGCGCCCAGGTCCTCCAGGACCGCCTCGATGACGAGGCCGGACTCCGCGAGACCGGCGGGTTCGGCGACCGGGACCAGGCGCGCGCGGGCCGCGTCGCGCTCGGCGGCCGGCATCCGCCCCTTGTCGACCAGCCGGTCCAGGCGCGCGGCGATGGCCGCGGCGGCGGTCTCGGCGCGGCCGGGCGCCACGTCGTACAGCCGCACGGGGTGCCCGGCCACCAGCGCGACCTGGGCGATGCCCTGGCCCATGGTGCCGGTGCCGACGACGGCGACGGCGCTGGTGCGCGCGAGGGGTCCGGCCGCCTGCCAGCCGGACGGACGGGCGGGTCCTGGCTGGTGTTCCTGGCCGATGGCAGTCATGCCCCGATCCTCCCGGTTGAGTTATCCACAGCCCTCGGCGACCCCCTTGTACCGACCGACCATTCGGTTACTCTAGCTCTGTCGGGACCTTCCGTACGTCCCGGCAGGCCGCTCAGCTCAGCTCAGCGAGGAGTTGGTGTCGTGACCGCCGCAGTCAGCGCAGCGCAGTTGACCTCCACCCACCGCCCCACCCTCGACCAGGCACTGGCGGCGATCCGCGCCCGCGCGTACTGGTCCCCCCACCCCGAGCACCCCAGGGCGTACGGGCCGGACGGCCCCCGGCCCGGCACCCTGGCGGCCGCGGAGGGTCAGGCGGCCTTCGACGCGCTCCGCGGCACCCGGCTGGACTGGGGCCAGCCCGGCACGGACGGCTGGACCGGCGGCGAGATCTCGCCGTACGGCATCGAGGTGGGCGTGGAGTATCCGCATCCGGACCTCGACGTGCTGCTCCCGGCGATGCGCGCGGGGATGCCCGCCTGGCGGCAGGCGGGCCCCGCCACGCGCGCCCTGGTCTGCCTGGAGATCCTGGCCCGGATCAGCGCGCGGTCGCACCTGTTCGCGCATGCCGTCATGCACACGACGGGCCAGGCGTTCCCGATGGCCTTCCAGGCGGGCGGGCCGCACGCGCAGGACCGCGGCCTGGAGGCGGTGGCGTACGCGTTCGAGGAGCAGACGCGCACGCCGCAGGAGGCCGAGTGGTCCAAGCCGCAGGGCAGGCGCGACCCGCTGCGCCTGCGCAAGACCTTCACCCCCGTCCCCCGTGGCATCTCCCTGCTGGTCGGCTGCAGCACCTTCCCCACCTGGAACGGCTATCCGGGTCTGTTCGCCTCGCTGGCCACCGGCAATCCCGTCCTGGTCAAGCCGCACCCGCGGGCGGTGCTGCCGCTGGCGCTGACCGTGCGGACCGCGCGCGAGACGCTGGGCGACGCGGGCTTCGACCCGAACCTGGTCGCGCTGGCCGCCGAGCTGCCGGACGAGGGGCTGGCCCGCCGCCTCGCCGTGCGCCCCGAGATCCGCATCGTCGACTACACCGGCTCCACGGCCTTCGGCGAGTGGCTGGAGACCCACGCCCGGCAGGCGCAGGTCTTCACCGAGAAGGCGGGCGTCAACACGATCGTCGTGGACTCGACCGACGACTACCGGGGCATGCTGGACAACCTGGCCTTCTCCCTCTCCCTCTACAGCGGCCAGATGTGCACCACCCCGCAGAACCTGCTCATTCCGCGCGACGGCATCCGCACCGACGCCGGCCACAGGTCCTACGACGAGGTGGTGGCCGACCTCGCGGCGGCCGTCGACGCCGTGCTGGGCGACGACACGCGGGCCGCCGCGCTGCTGGGGGCGGTGGCCGGGCCCCGGATCCGGGAGCGGATCGAGGCCGCGCCGGGCCTCGGCGAGGTCGTCCTCGCTTCGCGCGCGGTGACCCACCCGGCCTTCCCGGGCGCCACGATCCGCACGCCGGTGATCGTGAAGGCGGACGGCGCGCGGAAGTTCTGGGAGGGCCCGGAGCCGGACGCGCCGTACCTGTCCGAGTGCTTCGGCCCGGTGTCCTTCGCCGTCGCCGTCGACTCCGCAGCCGACGCGGTGGACCTGCTGCGCCGTACGGTCCGGGCCAAGGGCGCGCTGACGGTCGGCGCGTACACCACGTCGAGCGAGGTGGAGCGGCTGGTCGAGGAGGCGTGCCTGGAGGAGTGCGCCCCGTTGTCGCTGAACCTGACCGGAGGGGTGTACGTCAACCAGACCGCCGCCTTCTCCGACTTCCACGGCACGGGCGGCAACCCCGCGGCGAACGCGGCGCTGTGCGACGGAGCGTTCGTGGCGAGCCGCTTCCGCGTGGTGGAGGTGCGCCGTCCGGCCTGAGGCGCCCGGTCGGCGGGGCCGGTCCCGCCGACCTGGGCGGCGGGACGCGGCCGCTGGGGCGGACGCCGGGCGGCGGGCCGGACCGCCGGCCGGCCGGGGAGGGGCCGCCGGTCAGGCCAGGGCCGCGTGAGTACGTACCCACGCGTGCATGGCGATGGCCGCGGCCGCGCCCGCGTTGATCGAGCGGGTCGAGCCGAACTGCGCGATGGAGCACACCACGGACGCGTGCTTGCGCGCCTCCTCCGTCAGCCCGGGCCCCTCCTGGCCGAACAGCAGCACGCAGCGGCGCGGCAGGCCGGTGGTCTCCAGCGGGACCGCACCGGGAAGGTTGTCGATGCCCACCACCGGCAGCCCCTCGGCGTCGGCCCAGGCGGCGAGGGCCGCGGAGTCGGGGTGGTGGCGGATGTGCTGGTAGCGGTCGGTGACCATGGCGCCGCGCCGGTTCCAGCGCCGCCGCCCGACGATGTGCACCTCCTTGGCCAGGAAGGCGTTGGCGGTGCGCACGACGCTGCCGATGTTGAAGTCGTGGGTCCAGTTCTCGATGGCGACGTGGAAGTCGTGGCGGCGGGTGTCGAGGTCGGCGACGATCGCCTCGCGGGTCCAGTAGCGGTAGCGGTCGGCCACGTTCCGGCGGTCGCCGCGCGCGAGGAGGTCCGGGTCGTAGACCGGTCCGGTCGGCCAGGGCCCGGGGTGGGGCCCGACGCCGACCTCGGCGCCGAAGCCCTCGTCGTACTGGACGGGCTCCGCGGCCTCGCCCGCCTCCTCGGCGGCGACCCCCGCGGCACTCGGGCCGCCGCTGGAGGCGGGTCCGCCCGGTCCCGGCCCGCCGTCGCCGTACCGGCCGCCGTCCCTGCCGTCGCGGGGCTCGGCGGGGCGCGGCCCGCGACGCGTCGGCTCGTCGCGCCGCGGTGCGCCGGGGCGGCTGCGGCGGGGCTCGTCCGGGTCGGTGCTCACCCGATGAGCGTACGGGCCGGGGACTCCTGCCCGCTCGGCCGCTCCCGCCGCGGCGTGGGCACCGCCGGAAGCAGCGGCCGGGCGCGAGCGCCGACGCGGCCCGCCCACTCCCCCACCCGGCGCAGGAAGGAGGTCGGCAGGAACACCGCGTCGGCGGCGATCATCGCCAGCGAGAAGAAGGGCAGCCCCAGCAGGATGGCGATGGCCAGGTGCTCCGAGATCATCAGCACCAGCATGACGTTCTTGACCCGGCGGTTGAGGAGGGTGAAGGGGAAGGCGACCTGCGCGATGACCGTTCCGTAGGTGATCACCATGACCACGGTGCCGCTGGCCACGAGAAGGTCGCCCAGAGCGGGCCAGGGCGTGAAGTAGTGCAGGTGCATCGGGTAGTACAACGCGGTGCCGTCCTGCCAGCGCGAGCCCTGGATCTTGTACCAGCCCGCGGAGGAGTACAGCAGGCACACCTCGCCCATGATCACCAACAGGGCGCCGTTGTGCACGAGGTTGGCGATCACGTCCAGGACGGTGCGCGGCTCTCCGGGCGCGTACCGCCGCACGAACCACCACGCGGCGTGGCCGAGCCACATCCCCCACAGGACGGCGGCCCAGCCCACGCCCGGCAGCGGCCCGTCGGCCGTCAGCGACAGCCGGGCGTCGGTGAAGGTCCCCGCCCAGGTCAGGGCCAGCCCGCAGGCCGCCCACAGCACGACGCCGGTCACGTCCCGCGGCGGCTCCCGGCCCTCAGCCGCGGTCGCCGCCTCCCGCTCGGCGCGCCGGGCGTCCAGCGACCACACCCGCCCGCACCTGGTCAGCACCAGGTATATCGCCATCAGATGGACGATGTTGTCGCCGCCGTCGCCCATGAAGACGCTGCGGTTCTGCAGCGACAGCACGCCGAGCATGAACAGCACGGACATGGTGCGGGTGCGCCAGCCCAGCATGAGCAGCGCGCTGGACAGCACCGCGAGGGCGTAGACGATCTCGAACCACGTCTCGGAGCGGGACCACATCAGGGCCGTGAAGGCGTGGTTCCCGCCGATCAGGCGCTGCGCCATCTCCCAGCTCCACGGGCTGTCGGGCCCGTACAGCTCGCGGCGGTGCGGCCACTCGCGCAGCAGGAAGACCAGCCAGGTGAAGGAGAAGCCGACGCGGACCACGGCGGTCTGGTACGGGCCGAGAGCGGACCCGGTGGCGCGCGCGAGGCCGCGTCCGAGCGCGGACTCGGTACGGGCGCCGAGGCGGGTCAGGGCGGGCGGCGTCACCGTGCGCTCCCTTCGGGAAGATCGGCCGGAGTGACGGTCCACCAGGGCAGCACCCGGTACACCGTCCCGGTGTCGGTCCGCTCGTCGCTCCACGACGGCGCGGCCACCGGCGTGGTCGCGGACCGTACCTGCACGCGCCGCACCGTGCCGCCCCGCGCCTCGTCGCGCAGGCGCAGCACGACGATGCGGCGGACGTAGGTCTCGGAGAGCTCCCCGCGCGGGCCGGTGGGCCGTTCCTGGTCGTCGTGCGAGAGGGAGTAGAACTCCCAGGCGCGGCGCAGCTCGTTCTGCTGGGTGTGGCTGGGCAGCGGGTTGTGGCGGATGGCCGCCGTGTCCCGCGCGGTCAGGTCGGTCCATCCGGTGGTGGAGGTGCCGCCGTCGGGGCGGGAGACCTCGACGCGGGCCTGCACGGCGACGTTCTCCTGCACGGGGTTGGGGGCGAAGAGTTTCCAGTTCCGCTCGAACTCGGGGTAGATGTAGTCGTCGATCTGCCCGCCGTGCCGCTTGGTGACCGTGTTGGACGGGGAGACGGCGAAGAACGCCATCACGAGGTGGACGGCGGCGGCGAGCGCGACCGCCACGACGGCCGCCCCGACCACCAGCCGCGAGGGCAGCGACAGCGCGGCTATCCCGCCCGCCCGCCCGCCGTCCGGGTCCGTACCCGCCATGCCCCGCCCGCCATTCCCGGCCCGTCTTCCGTGGCCGTCTCTTCCGCCGTCGTCCACCGGCCGCCGAGGTCCTGGGACCGGCGTCCGGTGACCGGTTGTCCTGTTGTCCGGTCTGCGACCGGCCCCGGGCGTGATCCCCGGCCGATGCGCGCGCTGGGCGGCCGTACGCCAGAGCCCTCGTGTCACGCGTCCGGCACACCGTACCCACACCGGGCGGCGGGCGCAGGACCCCGGTGCGGATCCCGTGGCGGTCCGGTGCCGATCCGATGGTTATCCACAGGCTCGGCGGCCGCTTGACACCCCGGTCGCACCATCCCACCATGGAAACCGAACGATCGGTCGGTCGGGCAGGCGGACACCGAATGGGGGTGGTGCGGCATGGGCACGGCGGTGGACACGCGAGGCCGCGAGGCGGCGTTCGAGGCCATGGTGGCGGCCGACGAGCGCGTCGAGCCGCGCGACTGGATGCCCGACGCCTACCGCGCGACGCTGGTCCGCCAGATGGCCCAGCACGCCCACTCCGAGATCATCGGCATGCAGCCGGAGGCCGGGTGGATCACCCGTGCCCCCTCGCTGCGCCGCAAGGCGATCCTGATGGCCAAGGTCCAGGACGAAGCGGGTCACGGCCTGTATCTGTACGGGGCAGCCGAGACCCTCGGCGCCAGCCGCGAGACCCTGCTCGACCTGCTCCACGCGGGCCGCCAGAAATATTCGTCCATCTTCAACTACCCGGCGTTGACCTGGGCCGACGTGGGAGCCATCGGCTGGCTGGTGGACGGCGCTGCGATCACCAACCAGGTGCCGCTGTGCCGCTGCTCCTACGGGCCGTACGCGCGGGCGATGACCCGCGTCTGCAAGGAGGAGTCCTTCCACCAGCGCCAGGGCTACGAGCTGCTGCTGGCCCTCAGCCGCGGCACCGGGGCGCAGCACGCGATGGCACAGGAGGCGGTGGACCGCTGGTGGTGGCCGTCGCTGATGATGTTCGGCCCGCCGGACGACCAGTCGGCGCACTCCGCGCAGTCCCTGGCCTGGAAGATCAAGCGCCACTCGAACGACGAGCTGCGCCAGCGCTTCGTGGACATGTGCGTGCCGCAGGCCGAGTTCCTGGGCCTCACCCTGCCCGACCCCGAGCTGCGCTGGGACCCGGAGCGGGGGCACCACGCCTTCGGGCCGGTCGACTGGGAGGAGTTCCGCGAGGTCCTGCGGGGCAACGGGCCGTGCAACGCCGACCGGCTCGCTCAGCGGCGGCGGGCCCACGAGGAGGGCGCCTGGGTGCGCGAGGCCGCCGCGGCCTACGCCGCAAAGCACACCCCCGCACACCGCGCGGACGCCGCCCGGGCCGGGCCCCCGGACCCGGCGGAGGCGGAGCGGACGAGCGCGACCGGGCCGGATACGGACCCGCCGGGAGTGGACCAGGCCGGGGCGGGCCCGGTGGACGCGTCGGACCAGTCGGAGGGGGCGGGCGGAGCCGGTGCCGGGCGCCCGGCACGGCGCGGGCCCGCGGAGGGCCGGCCGTGAGCGCCCCGCGTCGGCACGAGCCCGGCGGCCCCACCGCCGCCGGTCCCCGCGGCCC
>NZ_JAVSCF010000079.1:0-23470 GCF_031932565.1 Streptomyces sp. B1866 | reverse complement strand
CGCCGAGTACTGGTACACCAACCTGCGCCAGGAGGTGCGGTTCGACCAGACCGTACGGGCCCTGCTCGCCGACGGGTTCGGCTTCTTCGTCGAGTCCAGCCCGCACCCGGTGCTGACCGTGGGCCTGGCCGAGACGTTCGAGGACACCGGCCGGGAGGCGGTGGCCCTGGGCACCCTGCGCCGGGACGAGGGCGGCACCGAGCGGTTCCTGGCCTCGCTGGCTTCAGGCCACGTGCGCGGCNTGGCCTCGCTGGCTTCAGGCCACGTGCGCGGCCTGCCGGTGGACTGGAGCGCGGTGTTCGCCGGCACCGGCGCCCGGCGCGTCGGCCTGCCCGGGTACGCCTTCCAGCGCGAGCGCTACTGGCTGGACCTCGGCCCCGAATCCGCGGGCGACGCCGCCGGCTTCGGCCTGCGCCCCACCGGGCACCCGCTGCTGACCGCGGCCGTCGAGGTCGCGGGCGGCGGCGAACTGCTGCTGACCGGGCGGCTCAGCCTGCGCACCCACCCCTGGCTGGCCGACCACGCGCTGCACGGCACCGCCGCGCTGCCGGGCGCCGCGCTGGCCGAACTCGCCCTGCACGCCGCCGACCGCGCCGGCCTGGACCGGGTGGCGGAGCTGGCCGTGGAGGCGCCCCTGACGGTGCCCGAGCACGGCGGCGTACAGGTGCAGGTGTCCGTGGCCGCCGCCGACGGCGACGGGCGCCGCGCGCTGGCCGTCCACTCCCGCGCGGAGACCCCGGGGGACGACGCCGGCGCCGACGCCCCCTGGGTCCGGCACGCCACGGGCCTGCTGGCCGCGGGCGCGCCGGACGAGCCGGCCGCCGCCGAGGAGCTGACCGCCTGGCCGCCGGCCGACGCGCAGCCCGTCAGCATCGCCAACTTCCACAAGCGCGTCGCCGACGCCGGCCAGGAGTACGGCCCCGCCTTCCAGGGCCTGCGCGCCGTGTGGCGCCGGGGCAAGGACGTGTACGCCGAGGTCGCGCTGCCGGAAGACGCCCAGGGCGCAGCAAGGGGCGCGGCCGGGTTCGGCATCCACCCCGCCCTGCTGGACGCCGCGCTCCAGCCGGCCCTGCTGGAGGAGCGCACCAGCGCCCTGCTGGCCGACTGGACCGGCGTCACCCTGCACGCGGTCGGCGCCACCGGGCTGCGGGTGCACCTGCGGCCGGCCGGCGACGCGGGCGCGGTCGCCGCCACGCTCGCCGACCTGACCGGCGCGCCCGTCGCGTCCGTCGCCTCCGTCGCCCCCCGCGCCGTCACCGCCGACGAGCTGCGCGGCGGCGCGGACCGCACGCGCGACGCGCTGTTCCGCGTCGCGTGGTCGCCGGTGCCCGCCCCCGGGCAGAGCGCCGACTGGGTCGTCCTCGGCGACGACCACCTCGGCTTGGTCGACGCGCTGGAGGAGTCCGGCGCCTACCCGCAGGTGTACGACGGGCTCGGCGCGCTGGCCGAGGCCGTGGACGCCGGCCTGCCCGCGCCCGAGCTGGTCGCCGTCTGCGCCGGCGGGGCCCGGCCGGCCGGGGACGACCTCGCCGCCGAGGCCGCGGAGTCGACCGCCCGGCTGCTGACCCTCGTACGGCAGTGGCTGGGCGACGACCGGTTCACCGCCTCCCGGCTGGTGGTCGTGACCCGGGACGCGGTCGCCGCCCAGCCCGGCGACGAGGCCGGCGACCTGGCCCACTCCGCGCTGTGGGGCCTGGTGCGCTCCGCGCAGTCCGCGCACCCGGGACGGTTCGCGCTGCTGGACCTGGACGACGACGAGGGCACCCTGGCGCTGTTCCCGAGCGCGGTCCCCGCGGCCGTCGCCTCCGGCGAGCAGCAGATCGCGCTGCGGGCCGGGGCGGTCCTGGTGCCCCGGGTGGTCCGCGCCGACGACACGCCCCGTACGGCCGACGCGGTCCGGTGGGACGCCGACGGCACCGTGCTGATCACCGGCGGCACCGGGGGACTGGGCGGCCTGCTGGCCCGGCACCTGGTCACCCGGCACGGCNCCGACGGCACCGTGCTGATCACCGGCGGCACCGGGGGACTGGGCGGCCTGCTGGCCCGGCACCTGGTCACCCGGCACGGCGTACGGCACCTGCTGCTGGTCAGCCGCAGCGGCCCGCGGGCCGCGGGCGCCGCCGGCCTGGAGCGGGAGCTGACCGGGCTCGGCGCGTCGGTGACCGTCGCCGCGTGCGACGTGTCCGACCGGCAGGCCCTGGCCGGACTGCTGGACGCCATCCCCGCCGACCACCCGCTGACCGGCGTCGTGCACGCGGCGGGCGTCCTCGCCGACGCCCCCATCGAGTCCCTGACCGGCCAGGACGTGCGGCGCGTCTTCGCGCCCAAGGTGGCCGCCGCGGTCCACCTGCACGAGCTGACCCGGGAGTCGAAGCTGTCGGCGTTCGTGCTGTTCTCCTCCGCGTCCGGCGTGCTCGGCAGCATCGCGCAGGCCAACTACGCGGCCGCCAACGCCTTTCTCAACGCGCTCGCGCACAGCCGCCGCGCCCAGGGCCTGCCGGCCCAGTCCCTCGCCTGGGGCCTGTGGGCGCGGGGCGGCGAGATGGCCGCCGCCGCCGACACCGCCAAGTTCGCGCGGGCGGGCATCCTGCCGCTGTCCGAGGCGGAGGGCACGGCGCTGTTCGACCACGCCGCCACGCTCGACGAGGCGCTGCTGGTGCCCGTGCGCCTGGACCTCGCGGCGCTGCGCACCCGCGCGGCCGACGGCACCCTGCCCGACCTGCTGCGCGGCCTGGTGCGCGCCGCGCCCGCCGCCAAGCGCGCGGTGGCCGCGGGCGAGCAGCGGCAGGAGGTCCCCGACTGGCCGGCGCGGCTGGCCGGGCTGTCCGCGGCGGACCAGCACCACACCCTGGTGGAGCTGGTGCGCGGGCACGTGGCCTCGGTGCTCGGCCACGGCACGCCCGAGGCCATCGAGCCCGACCGCCCGTTCAACGAGCTGGGCTTCGACTCGCTCACCGCGCTGGAGCTGCGCAACCGCCTCGGCGCGGCCGTCGGCGAGCAGCTGCCCGCGACCCTCGTGTTCGACTACCCGACGCTGAACGCCACCGCCGCGTTCCTGCGCGAGCAGCTCGCCCCCGCGGGCGCCGCGGCGCCCGCCCTGCCCGCGCTGGCCGAGCTGGACGCGCTGGAGGCGGCCCTCGCCTCGGTGGGGGCGGACGACGACGAGACCCGCAGGAAGGTGACACACCGACTGAACGCCCTGGTGTCCAAGTGGCACGACTCCGGGCAGGGGGGGCGCGTCCCCGAGCAGCGGGACGACGCGCGGGACGACCTGGAGGCGGCGACGGACAGCGAGCTGTTCGCGCTGCTCGACGGCGAACTGGACACAGAGTGACCACGGCCCACGACCACGACAGCGACGTACCGGCCTTGGCCACGAACGGGGTGTAGGAAAAGGATGAACAGCGAAGACAAGCTCCGCGACTACCTCAAGCGCGCCACCACCGACCTGCGCAAGGCCCGGCGCCGGATCCGGGAGCTGGAGGAGGCCGAGCCGATCGCCGTCGTCAGCATGGCCTGCCGCTACCCGGGCGCCGCGTCGACGCCCGAGAAGCTGTGGGACCTGCTGGCCGCCGACGGGGACGCGATCTCGGGATTCCCCGACAACCGCGGCTGGGACCTGGAGAGCCTGTACGACCCGGACCCGGACTCCGAGGGCAAGAACTACGTGCGGGAGAGCGGGTTCCTGCACGAGGCGGGCGACTTCGACGCCGACTTCTTCAGCATCAACCCGCGCGAGGCCCTGATCATGGACCCGCAGCAGCGGCTGCTGCTGGAGACCTCCTGGGAGGCGTTCGAGCGGGCCGGCATCCCGCCGACGTCCGTGAAGGGCAGCCGCACCGGCGTGTTCGTCGGCGCCGCCACCATCGACTACGTCACCGGCCACCAGCGGGTGCCCGAGGGCATGGAGGGCTACACCGGCGTCGGCTCGTTCGCCAGCGTGATCTCCGGCCGGGTCGCCTACACCTTCGGCCTGGAGGGCCCCGCCCTCACCGTCGACACCGCCTGCTCCTCGTCGCTGGTCGCCCTGCACCTGGCCGTACGGGCCCTGCGGGACGGCGACTGCACGCTGGCGCTGGCGGGCGGCGTCGCCCTGATGCCCACCCCGCAGGGGTTCATCGCCTTCAGCAGGCAGCGCGCCCTGTCGCCGGACGGGCGCTGCAAGGCGTTCGCCGCCGCGGCCGACGGCTTCGGCCCGTCCGAGGGGGCCGGCGTCCTGCTGCTGGAGAAGCTGTCGGACGCCCGCCGCAACGGCCACCCGGTGCTGGCGCTGCTGCGCGGCTCGGCGATCAACCAGGACGGTGCCAGCAACGGCCTCACCGCGCCCAACGGCCCCTCCCAGGAGCGGGTCATCCGGGACGCGCTGGCCGACGCCCGGCTGTCGGCCGACCAGGTGGACGCGGTGGAGGCGCACGGCACGGGCACGACGCTGGGCGACCCGATCGAGGCCAGGGCGCTGCTGGCCACCTACGGCCAGGGCCGCGAGGAGGACCGCCCGCTGTGGCTGGGGTCGGTCAAGTCCAACCTCGGCCACACCGCGCACGCCGCCGGGGCCGCCGGGGTCATCAAGATGGTGCTGGCGCTGCGGGGCGGCCTGCTGCCGCGCACCCTGCACGTGGACGCGCCGTCGCCGCACATCGACTGGTCCTCGGGCGCGGTGCGGCTGCTCACCGAGCCGGTGGACTGGAAGCGCGACGGCCGCCCGCGCCGCGCCGGCGTGTCGGCCTTCGGTATCAGCGGCACCAACGCGCACGTCATCGTCGAGGAGGCGCCGCTGCCGGAGGAGGAGGCCGCGCCGGCGGACTCCTCCTCCGGCGCTGCGGACGCCGCCGCCCCGCGGGTCCTTCAGCTGCCTGTCGTGCCGTGGGTGGTCTCCGGCCGCAGCGAGCCGGCCCTGCGCGACCAGGCCCGGCGGCTCGCCGGCCACGTCGAGCGGCACCCCGGCCGGTCCCTGCCGGATGTCGGGCACTCCCTGGCGTCGACCCGCGCCGCGCTCGACCAGCGGGGCGTGGTGCTCGCCGCCGACCGGGACGGCGCCCTGGCCGGCCTCGCCGCGCTCGCCGCGGGCGAGGCGGCCGCGGGCGTGCTGACCGGCACCGCCCGCACCGGGGCCGCCCGGGTCGCGTTCGTCTTCCCCGGCCAGGGCTCGCAGTGGTGGGGCATGGCGGCGGAACTGCTGCGCACCTCCCCGGTGTTCGCCGCGCGGCTCGCCGAGTGCGACGCGGCCCTGCGCCCCCACCTGGGCCGGTCGGTGACCGACGTGGTGCGCGGCGAGGGCGACCCGGCGGCCCTGGAGGACGTGGTCGTCGTCCAGTCCGCGCTGTGGGCCGTCATGGTCTCGCTGGCCGCCGTGTGGCGGGCCGCGGGCGTCGAGCCGTCCGCCGTGGTCGGCCACAGCCAGGGCGAGTTCGCGGCGGCCGCCGTCGCCGGCGCGCTGTCCCTTCAGGACGCCGCCAAGGGCGTGGCGCTGCGCGCCCGGGCCATCGCCGAGGGCCTGTCGGGCCGCGGCGGCATGGTGTCGGTGCCGCTGCCCGCCGAGCGGGTCCGCGAGCGGATCGCGGCCTGGACCGGCCGGATCTCCGTCGCCTCCGTCAACGGCCCGTCCTCCACGGTCGTCTCCGGCGAGCCGGCGGCGCTGGCGGAGCTGCTGGCCGCCTGCGAGGCGGACGGCGTGCGCGCCAAGCGGATCCCCGTGGACTACGCGTCCCACTCCGCGCAGGTCGAGGCCATCCGCGACCAGGTCCTCGGCGCGCTGAAGGACATCCGGCCGCGCGCCGCCGAGATCCCCTTCTACTCCACGGTCACCGGCACGGTGTTCGACACCACCGGCCTGGACGCCGAGTACTGGTACACCAACCTGCGGCAGACCGTCCGGTTCGCCGACGCCGTACGGGCCCTGCTCGCCGACGGCTACCGGTTCTTCGTCGAGTCCAGCGCGCACCCGGTCCTCACCGTCGGCCTCACCGAGTCCTTCGAGGACGCGGACACCGACGCCGCCGCCCTGGGCACGCTCCGCCGCGAGGAGGGCGGCGCCGGGCGGTTCCTGGCCTCGCTGTCCGAGGGGTGGGTGCGCGGCCTTCCCGTCGACTGGGACGCGGTGTTCGCCGGGTCCGGCGCGCGGCGCGTCGACCTGCCCACGTACGCCTTCCAGCACCAGCGCTTCTGGCTGGAGGCGGAGTACAAGAACGCCGCCGACATCGCCGACCTGGGCGTGGCAGCGGCGGCCCACCCGCTGCTCGGCGCCGCCGTGCGGGTCGCCGGCACCGGCCAGCTGGTGTTCACCGGGCGGCTGTCGCTGAAGAACCAGCCGTGGCTCGGCGACCACGTCGTCGGCGGCGCCACGCTCGTCCCCGGCGCGCTGGTCGTCGAACTGGCGCTGCACGCGGCCCGGCAGGCGGGCTGCGGCCGGGTGGCGGAGCTGACCCTGGAGCGCCCGGTGGTGCTGCCCGACCAGGGCGGGGTGCACGTCCAGCTCACCGTCGGCGCCCCCGACGAGGCGGGACACCGCACGCTGGAGCTGTACGCGCGCGCGGACGACGCCGACGCGGACACGCCGATGACGCGGCGGGCCGTGGCCGACCTCGCCCCGGACGAGGGGGCCGCCGTCGGCCTCGCGGACTGGCCGCCGCCGGGGGCGCGGGAGCTGGACACCGCGGACATGTACCAGCTCGCCCAGGACTCGCCCTACCGGTTCGGGCCCGCCTTCCAGGGGCTGCGCTCGGCCTGGCGGCTGGGGGACACGGTGTTCGGCGAGGCGGCGCTGCCGCAGGAGGTCCAGCAGGACGCCGGGCGGTACGGCATCCACCCGGCGCTGCTGGACGCCGCCCTGCACGCCATGGGATACGGCGACTTCCTGGGCGACGGGACGTACGTGCCGTTCGCCTGGCGGGACGTGTCGCTGCACGCCGTGGGCGCCGCCGCGGTCCGCGTGCGGGTCGCACCGGCGGCGTCCGGCGACGGCGTCACGGTGCTGCTGGCGGACGCCGAGGGCGCGCCCCTGGCATCCGTCGGCACGCTGGTACTGGCCCCGCTGCGCGAGGAGCACCTGGATGACGCGGCCGCGGCCGCGGGCGACGCGACGCGGGACGCCCTGTTCCGCGTCGACTGGACGCCGCTGCCGCTCGACGCGGGCGCCCCGGCCGGGGCCGGCTGGGTGGCGCTGGGCCCCGACGCCCACGACCTGGTGCCCTCGCTGCGGAACGCCGACGCCCTCGCCGGCTCGTACGACACCCCGCAGGCGCTGGCCGCCGCGATCGAGGCGGGCGCGCCCGCGCCCGAGGCGGCCCTGCTGTCGTACGCCGCGGGCCCGGCCCGGGACCTGGCCGCGGCGGTGCACGGCTCCGTGGCCGGTGCCCTGGGCACGGTCCAGGCGTGGCTGGCCGACGAGCGCCTGAAGGCCACCCGCCTGGTGGTGATCACCCGGCAGGCGGTGGCCGTCCACCCGGGCGAGGACGTCGCCGACCTCACCCACGCCCCGCTGTGGGGCCTGGTGCGCGCCGCCCAGGCGGAGAACCCCGGCCGCTTCCTGCTGGTGGACCTCGACGAGCGCGACCAGTCGCGGGCCCGCACCGCGACCACGGTCAAGGCGGCGCTGGCCGCCGGCGAGCCGCAGGTCGCCCTGCGCTCCGGCACCGCGCTCACCCCCCGCCTCGGCCGGGCCAACGCGGGCGAGCTGCTGGCACCGCCCGCGGACGCGGCGGCCTGGCGGCTGGACACCACCGGCCCGGGCACGCTGGAGAACCTGGCGCTGCTGCCGCACCCCGAGGCGCTGGCCCCGCTGGAGCAGGGCCAGGTGCGGGTGTCGGTCCGGGCCGCCGGCGTCAACTTCCGCGACGTGCTGGTGAGCCTCGGCATGGTGCCCGGCCAGGAGCGGCTGGGCAGCGAGGGCGCCGGCGTGGTGACGGAGACCGGCCCCGGGGTGACCGGGCTCAAGGCCGGCGACCGGGTCATGGGCCTGCTGCCCGACCCGTTCGGACCGGTGTCCGTGGTCGACCAGCGGCTGGTCGTGCCCATGCCGCGCGGCTGGTCGTTCCAGCAGGCCGCGGCGGTCCCCGCCGCGTTCCTCACCGCGTACTTCGGCCTCGCCGACCTCGGCGGGCTGAAGGACGAGGAGACCGTGCTGATCCACGCCGCCACCGGCGGCGTGGGCATGGCCGCGGTGCAGCTCGCCCGCTACTGGGGCGCGGAGGTGTACGCCACGGCCAGCGAGGGCAAGTGGGACACCCTGCGGTCGATGGGCTTCGACGACGCCCACATGGCCTCCTCCCGGACCCTGGAGTTCGAGGAGAAGTTCCTGGCCGCCACCGGCGGGCGCGGTGTGGACGTGGTGCTCAACTCCCTCGCCAAGGAGTTCGTGGACGCGTCGCTGCGGCTGCTGCCGCGCGGCGGCCGGTTCCTGGAGATGGGCAAGACCGACCCGCGCGACCCGCGGGACGTCGCCGCCGCCCACCCCGGCGTGACCTACCGCGGATACGACCTCATCGACGCGGGCGCCGACCGGATCGGCGAGATCCTCACCACCCTGGCGAAGCTGTTCCAGCGGCGGGTGCTGCGGCCCCTGCCGGTGCGCACCTGGGACGTGCGCCGGGCGCCGGAGGCCTTCCGGCTCATGAGCCAGGCCAAGCACACCGGCAAGCTCGTGCTGACCGTGCCGCGGCCGCTGGACCCCGCGGGCACCGTCCTGGTCACCGGCGGCACCGGCACCCTGGGCGGCCTGCTGGCCCGGCACCTGGTCACCCGGCTCGGCGTACGGCACCTGCTGCTCACCTCCCGCCGCGGCCCGCAGGCCGCGGGCGCCGAGGAGCTGACGGCCGAGCTGACCGGGCTCGGCGCGGACAGCGTGACGGTCCGCGCCTGCGACGCGGCGGACCGGGAGGCGCTGGCCGCCGTCCTGGCGGACATCCCCGAGGGCCGGCCGCTGACCGCCGTGGTGCACACCGCGGGCGTCCTGGACGACGGCGTCGTGGAGTCCCTGACGCCCGAGCAGGTCGACCGGGTGCTGCGGCCCAAGGCGGACGCGGTGGTCAACCTGCACGAGCTGACCCGCGGCCTGGACCTCGCGGACTTCGTGCTGTACTCGGCGGGCGCCGGCGTACTGGGCAACCCCGGCCAGAGCAACTACGCCGCCGCCAACACCTTCGTCGACGCGTTCGCGCACCACCGCCGCGCCCAGGGGCTGCCCGCGGTGTCCATGGCCTGGGGCTACTGGGCCGAGACCAGCGAACTGACCGGGCAGCTCGACGAGTCCCACGTGGCGCGCATCACCCGCTCGGGCGTGCTGCCGATCACCGCGGAGGACGGCATGGCGCTGTTCGACGCGGGCCGCGCGGTCGGCGAGGCGCTGGTCGTACCCACCCGGCTGCACCTGCCGACGCTGCGCGACCAGGCGGCCGCGGCGCCGCTGCCGAGCATGCTGCGCGCGCTGGTGACCGGTCCGCGGCGGGCCCGCCAGGCCGCGCGGGCGGGCGCGGCCGTGGAGTCCCGCTCGCTGCGGTCCCGCCTGGCCGGGCGGTCCGCCGCCGAGCAGCGGCAGACGCTGGTGGACCTGGTCCGCTCGCACGTGGCCGCCGTCCTCGGGCTGGCCGGCACCGAACCGGTGGGCCCCGACCGGGCGTTCAGGGACATGGGCCTGGACTCGCTCACCGCGGTGGAACTGCGCAACCGGCTCGGCGCGGCCACCGGGCTGAGCCTGCCCAGCACCCTGGTGTTCGACTTCCCCACGCCGCGCGAGCTGGCCGAACACCTCTACCCGCAACTCGTCGCCGACGCCGAGGAGGCGCCCGCCACCGACCCCGAAGAGGCCCGGATCCGCGCCGTACTGGCCGCCATCCCGCTGGCCAGGCTCCGCAACACCGGCGTCCTGGACACCCTGCTCCAGCTGGCGGCCGACCCTGCCGAGTCCGCCGCCGAGCCCACCGAGGCGGCGGACTCCGGATCTATCGCCGACATGGACGTCGCCGACCTGGTCCGCGCGGCGCTCGGCGGCGACTCGTGAGACGGGCCGCCGGACCGGGCCGCGCCCCGAAACAGGAACGGAGTTGGTGATGGCGACGTCACAGGATCAGATCGTCGAGGCCCTGCGCGCGGCGCTCACCGAGGCCGACCGGCTGCGCAAGCGGAACCAGCAACTCGTCTCGGCGGCGACGGAACCGGTCGCGATCGTGGGCATGGCCTGCCGCTTTCCGGACGGGGCCCGCTCGCCCGAGGAGCTGTGGGAGCGGGTCGCGGCCGGGCGGGACATGATGACCGGCATCCCGGACGACCGGGGCTGGGACGTGGCGGGCCTGTTCGGCGAGGGCGGCGCCTCCACGGCGCGGGAGGGCGGATTCCTCGCGGACGTCTCCCACTTCGACGCCGAGTTCTTCGGCATCTCGCCGCGGGAGGCGCTCGCGATGGACCCCCAGCAGCGCGTGCTGCTGGAGGTCGCCTGGGAGGCCTTCGAGCGGGCGGGGCTCGACCCGCTGTCGCTGCGAGGCAGCCGGACCGGGGTGTTCGTCGGCGTGTCGTACTCCGCGTACGGGTCCGACGTCACCCACGTCCCGGCCGAGGTCCAGGGCTACTCGATGACCGGCAACGTCACCAGCGTGGCCTCCGGGCGCATCTCCTACGCGCTGGGCCTGGAGGGGCCCGCCCTGTCGATCGACACGGCGTGCTCCTCCTCTCTGGTCGCCCTGCACCAGGCCGCCCACGCGCTGCGCGCCGGCGAGTGCACGCTGGCGCTCGTCGGCGGGGCGACGGTGATGCCCACGCCCGCGCTGTTCGTGGAGTTCTCCCGGCAGCGCGGGCTCGCCTCCGACGGCCGGGTCAAGGCGTTCGCCGCCGCCGCGGACGGCACCGCCTGGGCCGAGGGCGCGGGCGCGCTCGTGGTCGAGCGGCTGTCGGACGCCCAGCGCAACGGGCACCGGATCCTCGCGGTGATCCGCGGCTCGGCCGTCAACCAGGACGGCGCGAGCAACGGGCTCACCGCGCCCAGCGGCTCCGCCCAGCGCCGCGTCATCCGCGCCGCGCTGGACGGGGCGGGACTCGCCGCCGACGAGGTGGACGCGGTGGAGGCGCACGGCACCGGAACCCGGCTCGGCGACCCCATCGAGGCCCGCGCCCTGCTCGCCACCTACGGGCAGGGCCGCCCGGCGGACCGGCCGCTGTGGCTCGGCTCGGTCAAGTCCAACTTCGGGCACACCGGGACGGCCGCCGGCGTGGCCGGAGTGATCAAGATGGTGCAGGCGATGCGGCACGGCGTGCTGCCGCAGACCCTGCACGTGGACGAGCCCAGCACCGACGTGGACTGGTCCGCGGGCGCCGTGCGCCTGCTCACCGAGCCGGTGCCCTGGCCCGAGACCGGCCGCCCCCGGCGCGCCGGCGTGTCGGCCTTCGGCATCAGCGGCACCAACGCGCACGTCATCGTCGAGCAGGCCCCACCCGCGCCGCCGCCCGGCCCCGGCCCGGCGCCGGCCGGCCGGCCCGTACTCCTGACGGTCGCCGGCCGCAGCGAGGCCGCCCTGCGCGCGCAGAGCCTGCGGCTGGCCGACCACCTCGCGGCCCACCCCGAGGTGCCGCCGGCCGACACCGGCTACTCCCTCGCGACCACCCGCGCCGCGCTCGGCCACCGCGGCGTGGTGGTCGCCGCCGACCGCGACGAGGCGCTGCGGGGCCTGCGGGCGCTGGCCGAGGGCACCCCGGACGCGGCGGTCACCGAGGGCGTCGCCCGGGACGCCGGCCTCCCGGCGTTCCTCTTCACCGGCCAGGGCGCCCAGCGCCCCGGCATGGGGCGCGAGCTGTACGAGGCGTTCCCGGCCTTCGCGGCGGCCTTCGACGCCGTGTGCGAGAGCCTGGACGCGCACCTTCGGCGCCCGCTGCGCTCGGTGGTGTTCGCCGCGGCGGACACGCCGGAGGCGGCCCTGCTGAACGAGACCGCCTACACCCAGACCGCCACGTTCGCCCTCCAGGTGGCGCTCTACCGGCTGTGGGAGTCCTGGGGCGTCACCCCGCGGTTCCTCATCGGCCACTCGGTGGGTGAGCTGTCCGCCGCCCACGTCTCCGGCGTGCTGACGCTGCCCGACGCGGCGGCGCTGGTGGCCGCCCGCGGCGCGCTGATGCAGCGGCTGCCCGCGGGCGGCGCGATGTACGCGCTGCAGGCGTCCGAGGCCGAGGTCGCGCCGCTGCTCGCCGGACGCGAGGCGGAGATGTCCCTGGCGGCGGTCAACGGGCCCCGGGCGACCGTGGTCTCCGGAGACGAGGCGGCGGTCGCGGAGGTCGCCGCCCGCCTGGCGGAGCAGGGCCGCAAGACCAGGCGGCTGACGGTCAGCCACGCCTTCCACTCGCCGCGGATGGACCCGGTCCTGGAGGACTTCCGGCGCGTCGCCGACCGCCTGGCCTACGCCCCGGCCGCCGTCCCGGTCGTCTCCAACGTCACCGGGCGGCTGGCCGCGCCCGGCGAACTGGGCACCGCCGAGTACTGGGTGCGGCACGTCCGCTCGGCGGTCCGCTTCCTCGACGGCGTGCGGACGCTGGCGGAGCAGAACGTGACCGCCTTCGTGGAACTGGGCCCCGACGCGGTCCTCACCGCGATGGCCCGCGAGTGCCTGGGCGGCCGGGCCGAGGCCGCCGCCCTCATCCCCACCCTGCGCCGCGGGCGGCCCGAGGTCCGCGCCGCGCTCGGCGCGGTGGCCGCGGCCCACGTGCGGGGCGTCAGCCCCGACTGGCGCGCGCTGTACGGCGGTGCGGCCCGCCGCGTGGACCTGCCGACGTACGCCTTCCAGCGGCAGCGGTTCTGGCTGGAGGACGCCGACCCGGCCGCCGACGGCGTCGTACCGGCCATGGCGCCACGCGCCGCGGCACTGCCCTCGGCGCAGCCCTCGGCGCTGCCGGACCCGCGGACCGTACGGGCGTCCCTGGGCGACCGGCTGCGCGGGCTGGACGAGGACGCCGCCTACGAGCAGGCACTGCCCGTGGTGCGCCAGTACGTCGCCGGCGTGCTCGGCCACGCCTCGGCGGACTCCGTGGACACCGCCCGGCCCTTCACCGACCTGGGCTTCGACTCCATGACGGCCTTCGAACTCCAGGTCCGGCTCGGCGCGGCCGCCGGGGTCGACCTGCCCGCCACCCTGACCCTGGACCACCCCACGGTCGAGGACCTGACCCGCTTCCTGGTCCGCACCCTGGCCGCCGAGGCCCCGGCGGCCGCCGCCCCCGCGGCGTCCTCCTCGCCCGAGGGCCTGGGCGCGCTGTTCCTGCGGGCCTGCCAGGAGGGCGGCGCGGCGCGGGCGCACGACCTCATGGCCGGTCTCGCGGACTTCCGCCCGTCCTTCACCACGGGCGCCGGCCTGGACCGCGCGCCGCGCACCGTCTGGCTGTGCGACGGCCCCGAAGAGCCGGTCGTCCTCAGCTTCCCGTCCTTCGTGTGGCAGCAGAACTTCTACCAGTACGCGCGGCTCGCCGCCGGGTTCCGCGGCAGCCGCGCCATGGCGATGACCGGGCTGCCCGGCTTCCAGACCGGCGAGCCGCTGCCCGCCTCCGTGACCGCGCTGGCCGAGGCGCTGGCCGAGGCCGTGCTGCGCGCCGCGGACGGCAGACGGTTCGTCCTGCTCGGGCACTCCGGCGGCGGGACGGTCGCCAGCGTGGTGACCGCGGCCCTGGAAGGCCGCGGCGCGGGTCCGGCCGCCCTGGTGCTGCTGGACACCCCTACCTGGGGCGGCCGGCACGGCCTGGGCACGGCGGCGTGGGGCGCCGCCGTGCAGGACGCGCTGCTCGGCCGCAGGGACGTCATCGAGCAGGCGGCCGACGGCGCCGGGGAGGCGTGGATCACCGCCCGCGCCCGGTACGCCGGCTTCGACTACACCGTGCCGAAGATCCTCGCCCCCACCCTGCTGGTCCGCGCCGACGAGCCCCTGGGCGCCGCCGCCGGACAGCCCGGGGACGACGGATGGCGCGTCAGCTGGGAGCTTCCGCACACCCTGGTCGACGTGCCCGGCGACCACTTCTCCATGCTTGAGGCCGACAACGCGGCCAAGACCGCGCAGGCCGTCGAGAACTGGCTCCGCGAACCGCGGTGACAGGCTAGGCGATTCACAGAAAACAGGAGTGTGGACATGACCTCATGGGACCGAAAGGCCGGGCCGTGGCTGACCCGGTTCACCTCGCCGTCGGCAGGCGACGAGAGGATCCAGCTGGTCTGCCTTCCGCACTCCGGCGGATCGTCGACCTTCTTCGCGCCGCTCGCCCGCGAGATGCCCGGCTCGGTCGAGGTGCTGGCGGTGCAGTACCCCGGCCGCCAGGAGCGGCGCGCGGAGCCGTTCATCGACGATATGGACGAGCTGGTCGCCCGAATAACCGACGCCCTCGGGCACGCGGGTGACCGTCCGCTGGCCCTCCTCGGGCACAGCATGGGGGGCCTGGTCGCCTGGGAGGTGGCCCGCGCCCTCCAGGCCCGCGGCGCCCGGCTGGCCGGCCTCGTCGTCTCCGGCCGGGGCGCGCCGACGGTCCACAACATCCACAACGGCGTGAAGCTGTACGAGCTGAGCGACGACCAGCTCGTCGCCCAGCTGCGCGAGCTGAGCGGCACCAGCGCGAGCATCCTCGCCGACGACGGGATGATCCGGATGCTGCTGCCCGCGCTGCGCAACGACTACCGGGTCGTCGACAGCTACCGCCACCGTCCCGGGCCGCCGCTGACCTGCCCGATCGGAGTCTTCCTCGGCACGTCCGACCCGTGGGCGCGGGAGGAGTACGCGCGCGGCTGGCGGGAGGAGTCCACCGGCCGGGTGGAGTTCCGCAGCTTCCCCGGCGGCCACTTCTACCTCAGCTCGCAGTGGCGGAAGGTGGCCGAGGCGGTGGCCGAGACCCTCGTGGGCGTCGCGGCCGACTGACCGGCGCGCCCCGCCGCGCCCTGCCGCGCCGCGCCGCGCCGGAACCCCGGGACCCGCAAGGAAAACCAGGAAGCCCTCAGGAAGGAAGAGAAGGAAGACTATGGCAGGAACAACGAGAGCGGTGGTCCTGGGAGCGGGGATGGCGGGCATGCTCGCCGCGACCGCGCTGGCGCGCCACGTCGACGCCGTCACGGTCCTGGACCGGGACCGGCTGCCGGACAACGCGGACGCGCGGCGCGGCGTGCCGCAGGCCAAGCACACCCACGTGCTGTGGTCGGGCGGGGCGCGGGTGATCGAGTCGCTGCTGCCCGGCACCACGGACCGGCTGCTGGGGGAGGGGGCCCACCGCATCTCGCTGCCCGAGGACCTGGTGTCGCTGACCGCCTACGGCTGGCAGCAGAGGTTCCCCGAGACCCAGTTCATGATCGCCGCCAGCCGGCCGCTGCTGGACTGGACCGTGCGCGACCAGGCGCAGCGCTCGCCCAAGGTCACCGTGCTGGGCGACACGGACGTCATCGGGCTGCGCGGCGACGCCGGGCGGATCACCGGCGTCACCTGCAAGCCGCGCCGGGAGGGCACGGTGTCGGTGCTGGAGGCCGACGTCGTGGTCGACGCCACCGGCCGCGGATCCCCGATGAAGCGGTGGCTCACGGGCCTGGGCCTGCCGCCGGTCCAGGAGGACGTCATCGACTCGGGGATGGCCTACGCCACCCGGGTCTTCCGCGCTCCGGAAGGCGCCCGCGGCAGGTTCCCCCTGGTCAGCGTGTACGCCGACCACCGGGCCGGGGTGCCCGGCCGCAACGGCATCCTGCTGCCCATCGAGGGCGGCCGCTGGATGGTGACGCTGTCGGGCACCCGCGGCGGCGAGCCGCCGACCACCGAGGAGGGCTTCGCCGAGTACCTGCGCACGCTGCGCCACCCCCTGATAGCCGAACTCGTCGAGAACCTCGAGCCGCTGACGGGTGTGCAGGCGTCGCGCTCCACCGCCAACCGCCGCCTGTTCTACGACCGGCTGGTGAGCTGGCCGGACGGCCTGGTGGTGCTGGGTGACGCGGTGGCCGCGTTCAACCCGGTCTACGGGCACGGGATGAGCGCGGCGGCGCTCAGCGCCCGGGCGGTGGAGGCCACCCTGGCCGACGGCGGACTGCGGCCGGGCATGGCGCGTGACGTGCAGCGGGCCATCGGCGCCGTCGTGGACACGCCGTGGTCGCTGGGCACCTCGCAGGACATCTGCTACCCGGACGTCTACACCCAGACCGAGGACCCGCGGCTGACCCGGTTCGCCGGCGAGCGGCGCCGCCAGGCCGACCTGATCGGCGCGGTCGCGCTGGCCGACCCGGTGGTGTGCGCGGCGGCCCTCCAGGTCAACACCCTGTCGGGGGCGGCCGACGCGCTCCAGGCGCCCGACGTGCAGGCGGTGCTGGAGAAGGCGGGCACGCCCGCGGCGCTGACCGAGCCGACGCTGACACAGGAGGAGCGGCACGCCGCCCAGACCCCGGTCAACGTGGTCGGCTGACGTTCCCCCTGACGGGTTCTTAACCCCTTCTCACCTGCGGCCAGGGGCGGTTGACGCCCCTGGCCGCGTCGTTCCGCTTCCCTTTGCCGCCGTTCCTCATTACAGTAACGACTGAAACTTCTAGCAAGTGCACAACGCCCTAGGGGGTTAGCGACATGTCGTCAGACTCCGACCCGGGACCCGACGCCGTACAGGCGGACGTGGCGGCCTGGATGGAGCGCGTGACGGCGTGGTTCATGCAGCAGGCCGGCTGGCCGCCCATCATGGGGCGGACGATGGCCTGGCTCATGGTGAGCGACCCTCCCGAGCAGACCGCCGCGCAGATCGCCGAGGCCGTGCGTGCCAGCCGCGCCTCGCTGACCACCACCCTGCGGCTGCTCACGGAGGCCCGGATGGTGCAGGCCGTCACCCGCGCCGGCGAGCGTGCCACGTACTACCGCATCACCGAGGACGCCTGGTCGGGCGTGCTCAAGCGGCGGCTCGCCAGCCTGACGTCCTTTCTCGACATCACCAGTGAAGGGCTGCGGCTCTTCCCGGACGGCGCTCCCGGCGCCGCCCGGATGCGCGAGGCCCACCGGATGTTCGCGTGGCTGAACTCCGAGGCGGAGCCCATGTGGAAGCGCTGGGACGCCGTCAACCACGGCGATCCGCAAGATGACAGGGACGATAGGAAAGAGAACGGGATGTCGTCATGAACGAGGAGTCGCGCAAGTGGTGGGCGCTCGGCGCGATCGGGTTCAGCCTGCTGGCCGTCGGAGTCGACGCCACCATCCTCAACGTCGCGCTGCCCACGGTCAGCACCGACCTGAACGCGTCGACCAGTCAGCTCCAGTGGATCGTGGACGCGTTCACCCTGGTCCTGGCGGCGGCCCTGCTGCCGGCCGGCCTGCTGGGTGACAAGTTCGGCCGCAAGAAGCTGCTGATGGCCTCGCTGGTCCTGTTCGGCGCGGCCTCACTGTGGTGCGCCTACTCCGGCTCGGCGGGCAACCTGATCGCCGCCCGCGCGGTGCTGGGCCTGGCAGCGGCCTTCCTCACCCCGCTGTCCACCTCCGTGCTGCTGAACCTCTTCGAGACCGAGCAGGAGCGGACCAAGGCGATCGGTGTCATCGCCGTCTCGCAGATGCTGGGTCTGCCGCTCGGGCCGATCATCGGCGGCGCGCTGCTGAACCACTTCTGGTGGGGTTCGGTCTTCCTGATCAACGTGCCGCTGGTGCTCCTCGGCGTGCTCGCCGTCGCCAAGCTGGTGCCCGAGTCGCGCGGCTCGGAGAAGGTCGGCATCGACTTCGTCGGCGTGGTGCTCTCCAGCGTCGGCCTGACCGCCCTCACCTTCGGCGCCATCGAGGCCGGCGAGAAGGGCTGGGGCAGCACGGAGACGGTGCTGTCGCTGGCCGGCGGCGCGGCGGTACTGGCCCTGTTCGTCTGGTGGGAGTTCCGCGTCACGGCCGCCGCCAAGGACCCGCTGGTCGACCTCACACTGTTCCGCGAGCGCGGCTTCGTGTGGGGTTCGATCCTCAGCACCATCGTGAGCTTCGCGATGTTCGGCCTGATGTTCACGCTGCCGCAGTACTTCCAGTCGGTCCGCGGCGCGGACGCGCTCGGCTCGGGCGTGCGGCTGCTGCCGCTCATCGGCGGCCTGCTGGTCGGCGCGAGCGTCATCAACAAGCTGCCCCAGGACGCTGGCACCAAGACCGTGCCCGCCCTCGGGTTCGTGCTGGTGGGCGCCGGGCTCTTCATGGGCACGTACACCGACGTCTCCACCGGGTACGGCTTCGTGGCCGTCTGGCTCGTGGTGATCGGCGCCGGCCTGGGCCTGGCCATGACCCGGTCGATGTCGGCCGCGCTCAACCCGCTGCCCAAGGAGCGCAGCGGCGTCGGCTCCGCGGTCGTCCAGGCCCTGCGCCAGGTCGGCGGCGCGATCGGCGTCGCGGTCCTGGGCGCCGTGGCCAACTCCAGCTACCGCGGCAACCTCGACCTGCCGGGCACGCCCGAGCCGGTCGTGGACGCGGCCGGGCGCAGCGTCGCCACCGGCGTGGCCGTGGCGGAGAAGCTGAAGAGCGCCGCCATGCTGCGCGAGGTGCGCGAGGCCTTCATCGACGCCATGCACACGCTGCTGTACGTCTGCTCCGGCATCGGCGTCGTGGCGGCCCTGCTGGCCCTGGCGTTCATGCCCAAGGGCTCCGCCGCGCCGCAGAAGGACGGCGAGCCGGCCACCGACGCCCCGGCCGAGACCAAGGGCGCCGGGTCGGTCGTCTGACACCCCTCGCCTGCGGTCCCCCCTGAACGCCGCTGCACCGCGTACCCGTGAACGCGGTGCAGCGGCTTCGCACGTCTCGTGCCACCGCCGGCCGGCGCGGTCACCGGCCGGCCGGGCACGGTCAGCCGCTCGCGGCCTCCTTGGTGAAGGCGGCGATGAACTCCGAGACGGACGCGGCCACCCCGGCCTGGTGGTCGTTGAGGTAGAAGTGGCCGCCGGTGAAGCTGCGGAAGTGGAAGCCGCCCGTGGTGTGCGCGCGCCACGCGGACGCCTCGTCCAGGGAGACCCGCGGGTCCGACTCGCCGGTCAGCACGCCGACCGGGCAGCGCAGCCGCGGCTCGGGCGCGGGCTGGTGCGTCTCGATCGCCTTGTAGTCGGCGCGCAGCGCGGGCAGGATCATGCGGATCAGCTCGTCGTCCTCCAGCAGGCTCGCGGCGGTGCCGCTGAGGCTGCGGATCTCCGCGATGAAGGCGTCGTCCCCCAGCGTGTGCGCGTTCTCGTCGCGGGGCACCGAGGGGGCGCGGCGGCCGGAGGCGATGAGCCCCAGCGGCGCGGCGTCCGCGGCCTCGAACCTGCGCGCCAGCTCGTAGGCGAGGACCGCGCCCATGCTGTGCCCCATCAGCACCAGCGGGCGGTCCGCCCGCTCCCGCAGCACCGGGAAGAGCCGGTCGACCAGCACGTTCAGGTCGTCGATCGGCTGCTCGTCGCGGCGGTCCTGCCGGCCCGGGTACTGGATGCTGAGCACATCCACCTCCGGCGACAGCGCCCTGGAGAGCTGGAAGAAGAACGGCGCGGAACCACCGGCGTGCGGGAGGCAGACCAGGCGGACCTTCGCGTCGGCGGCCGGGTGGAACTGCCTGACCCAAAGGGCGCTGTCCTGCTGGGGAACGGTCATGCTGTTGGGCTCCTCACCTGGGGAGTTCCGCTGGGAGTTCCACGTTACGGGAACGACTCCGCCCACTTCGCCGGGCAGCCGTAAGCGGGCGCGCGGGCACACCGCGGCAGGCGAAACGGGCGGAACCATGCTAGGTAAGGCAGAGTTGCCGCCGCACCCCTATCCAGGCCCCTGCGCACCCCTAAGTGCGGCCTTGACCGGGAGTTTTCGGTCAGGCGTGCGGCGCGGGGCCAGAACCGGACCGCCCGGCCGGAGGGGCCGGAAGGCTGGCGGGAAACCGGTGCGCGACCGGCCGGAGAAGGCCGGGAGAACCGCCGCGGGTACCGGTGGTCAGGGGGACGCGGCCGTCGGCACGCCGTCGGGCCGCACGGCCCGGCCCCCAGGGGGGAGGCGGTGGCGCGGTGCGTCAGCGGCGCCGACGCGCCCGCGGCACCCTGATCGGCCGGGAACCGGGCCCGCCGATGTGCGAGAAGGGCTGCGTCCGCCAGTCCAGGCTCTCCGGCAGCGTCAACAGCAGCGCCGCGTCCTGCTCCTGGGCGTCCAGGGACTCGTCGGCGGGGGAGGCGTCGGCCACGCCGCGGCCGGTGCCGGGGCACACCGTGAGCCCGAACGGGTCCCACGGGGAGGCGCACAGCGCGTGCTCCGGCAGGACGTCCTCGTCCGCCAGCAGGGCGATCGGCTGCGCGCAGTCCGGGCAGATGACCCGGAACATCTCGTACGTCTCGTAGATATCGAGATCGCCTTCGTCGAGGCGCTCGGGGTTGGGCATATTCTTTCCCCCTCGAAATGGGCCGGTAAGGCGCGTGGCCTCGACCACAGCAAGCATTTCCCGCCGCCTGGGGCGCGTAATCGCCGCGCTCCCCCGGACGCTCGCCATGCGATGTGGCGTTCGTCACATCCTGGGTGCGGGTGCTGGCGCGTCGGCCCGCCGCCGCCGCGTGCGCCTGCTGTGCCGCACCCCCTCCGACCGCATAAGGTGATCGGCGTGGAGGAGTTGGACAGGCAGATCGTGGAACTGCTCGTCAGGGACGGGCGCATGAGCTACACCGACCTGGGCAAGGCCACCGGCCTGTCCACCTCGGCGGTGCACCAGCGGGTACGCCGCCTCGAACAGCGGGGTGTCATCCGCGGGTACGCCGCCCTCGTCGACCCCGAGGCCGTCGGACTGCCGCTCACCGCCTTCATCTCCGTCAAACCCTTCGACCCCAGCGCACCCGACGACGTCGCCGACCGGCTGGCCGACGTGCCGGAGATCGAGGCGTGCCACAGCGTGGCCGGCGACGAGAACTACATCCTCAAGGTCCGCGTCGGCACCCCGCTGGAGCTGGAGAACCTGCTGGCCCGCATCCGCACCCTGGCCGGCGCGTCCACCCGCACCACCGTCGTGCTCTCCACGCCGTACGAAGCCCGCCCGCCGCGCGTGTGACACGCCCGGCGCCCGCGCCGCCCGGCCGGGCGCACACTGAACCCATGAACGATCGCCACGACGCCCCGGGGGAGGGCGGCCGGGCCGTGCTGCTGCGCGGCGGCACCGTCCACAGCCCCGCCGACCCCCGCGCCACCGCCCTGCTCGTACAGGGGGACACCGTCGCCTGGGTCGGCTCCGAGGCCGGCGCGGACAGCATCCTGGACGGCGCGCGCGGCGCCGCGGTGGAGGTGGTGCGGCTCGACGGGGCGCTCGTCACGCCCGCCTTCACCGACGCCCACGTGCACGCCACCGCCACCGGTCTGGCCCTCACCGGTCTGGACCTGTCCGGCGCCGGCACCCTCGGCGAGGCCCTGGCGCGCGTGCGCGCCCACGCCGTCGCCCGCCCCGGCGACCCGGTGCTGCTCGGCCAGGGCTGGGACGCGAGCCGCTGGCCCGAGCGGCGGCCCCCCACCCGCGCCGAGCTGGACGCGGCCGCCGGCGGCCGCCCCCTCTACCTCTCCCGCGTCGACGTGCACTCCGCCGCCGTCACCACCGCCCTTCTCGACCGCGTCCCCGACGTCACCGCCCTGACCGGCTACCACCCCGACCGGCCGCTGACCGGCGCCGCCCACCACGCCGTGCGCGCCGCCGCCCTCGCGGGCGTCGGCGCCCGGCAGCGTGACCAGGCGCAGGCCGCCGCCCTGGCCCGCGCCGCGGCCCTGGGCATCGGCACCGTCCACGAGTGCGGCGGCCCCGACATCTCCAGCGAGGACGACTTCACCGGCCTGCTGCGGCTGGCCGCCGAGCGGCCCGGCCCGCGGGTCGTCGGCTACTGGGCCGAGCACGTCACCGGCGCCGCGGGCGCGGACAAGGTGCGCGCGCTCGGCGCCGCCGGGGCCGCGGGCGACCTGTTCGCCGACGGCTCCCTCGGCTCGCACACCGCCTGCCTGCACCAGCCGTACGCCGACACCGGCGGCACGGGCGCCGCCTACCTGGACGCCGCCGCCGTCGCCGCCCACGTCGCCGCCTGCACCGAGGCGGGCCTCCAGGCCGGTTTCCACGCCATCGGCGACGCCGCCGTGACCGCCGTGGCCGACGGCGTGCGCGCCGTCGCCGACGCCCTCGGCCGGGCCCGGGTGCGCGCCGCCCGGCACCGCGTCGAACACGCCGAGATGCTCACCCCCCGCACCGTGGCGGCCTTCGCCGACCTCGGCCTGACCGCCTCCGTGCAGCCCGCCTTCGACGCCGCCTGGGGCGGCCCGGACGGCATGTACGCCGAGCGGCTCGGCCCCGGCAGGGCCCGCACCCTCAACCCGTACGCGGCCCTGCTGCGCGCCGGCGTGCCGCTGGCCCTGGGCTCCGACAGCCCGGTCACCCCGCTGGACCCGTGGGGCGGCGTCCGCGCCGCCGCCTACCACCGCACCCCCGAGCACCGCATCCCGGTGCGCGCCGCCTTCACCGCCCACACCCGCGGCGGCTGGCGGGCCGCCCGCCGCGACGGCGGCGGCCTGCTGGTGCCCGGCGCCCCCGCCGACTACGCCGTCTGGGCGGCCGGCTGGGACCACGGCCGGGAGGGCGACGGGCCGGAAGCCGCCGCGCCCGGCGCGGCCTGGTCCACCGACGCCCGCCCCGCGGCCCCCGCGCTGCCCCCGCTCGCCCCGGGCGGCCAACTCCCGGTGTGCGTGCGCACGGTGGTCGCGGGCCGCACCGTCCACGAACGTCCGAACGAGTGACGCGCACCGCATCGGCGTACCGCCGAACGATGTGCCCTCGGCCTGTCGCGGCACGTGAACACCGTCCGTACTGACCTGCTCATTTCGGAAAACACCGCAGGTCATACGGCTGTTGACAGGAAGCGGTCGGCGACGGGTAGTTTCGGCCGCGTCCACCACAGGACGTCCGGCCAGGAAGTCTCCACGCAGTCGTCGCACGCCGCTGGGCCACGCCGGTGGTGCGCCCACCGGCGCGCCACCGCTGGGAGCCAGGTCCAGCGCACGGGGGCGGGGGAGGGTCACCGGGCCGGCAGGTGAGACCCCGGGAGGGGCCCGGGCGCTCAGTAGACAACGGCTCTCGGCCGACTCGCAGCCAGCGGGTGCCGGGCCGGCCCGAAGGGCGTCCGGGTCCCGCTCCAGCCGCGTCGGCGCCCAGATGTACTGGTCACGGGTGTCGGCAACGCTCGTGATCAGTACACCTGGCGCGTACCCGCCGTCCGCCGCGCCCGTCCACTGCGCCGCCGCGCCGGCCCGCTCCCAGCCGCCCCGGAGCAGCCGCCGTCCGGTGGGCGCCGCCGTCGCGGGGGAACGGACCGCCGTACGGAATCGTTGCTCACCGCATGGCACCTCCCGTCGCCGCACGCTGTACGGTCGGCTCACCATCACCACCGCCCGCACCCCTGGGAAGGCCCTGACCCGTGCCCTCCGGTTCCGACATCACCGCCGCCACGGCCGACGGCCCGGCCGCGGACGGGGCGCGTCCCGCGCAGGCGGGACCGGACCCCCGGGCCGCGGCACGGCCCGGGCGCGGCGCCCCGGCG